>JBAXDG010000037.1:0-14448 GCA_037141075.1 Kiritimatiellales bacterium | reverse complement strand
TCCTCGAAATGGGCACACAGAAAGAGGACTTCACCTCGCTCGCCCGGCGCATCGCGCAGAAGACCGGCGGCATCCACGCCTGTCCGTTCCTCGCCGCGCTGGAAAACTCGCCCGAAAGCGCCGCGCACCTTTTCCTGCGCGGAAAGTGCATGAGCGGACAAACCGAAGACCTTTTCTCCATCCTGCATGACATTCTTTTCATTCCGGCCTTCGACGACCGCAAGCGCTTCAAGGAAATTCTGCTGGAACAGAAAGCCGAGATGGAAGCTTCGCTCGTGCCCAGCGGACACTCCGCCGTCCTCTCGCGCCTGAAGGCGCACTATCACGAAGCGCACCGCGCCGGCGAAACCCTGAGCGGTATCGACGCCCTCTTCTTCCACCGCGCCATGCAGAAAAAAATGAAAGAAGACTGGCCCGGCACCGTCGCGCGGCTCGAAGGTATTCTGCAAAAACTCATCGCGGGCGGACTGATCGTCAATATCACCGCCGACGGTAAAGACCGTGCGCCGGTTTTCCAAACCCTGGAAAAATTCCTCGCCAATTTTCCCGCCTTCGCCAAGGCTTCGGCGGGCAAGCCAACTACTGGAACAAAAGTTTCCAATGTTTGGAAATTCCCGGAGACGCAACCGGTGTCGGAAGCGCTATTGATTCCCTCGCGTGTCAACTACGTCGGCCGCGCCATCAATCTGTTCGACAACGGCTATAAACTGGACGGCTCCGCGCTGGTCATCACCAAATATCTGCGCACGGCGTGGCTTTGGGAAAAAGTCCGCGTGCAAGGCGGTGCTTACGGTGCCATTTGCGGATTCGATCCGAACTGCGGCGTTCTGGCTTTCGCCTCCTACCGCGATCCGAATCTGACCGATACGCTCGATGCGTACGGACAGACCGCAAACTTCCTGAGAACCCACCATCTCGACGAGGATGAACTGACCCGCGCGCTCATCGGTGCCATCGGCGGTATTGATACCTATCTGCTGCCCGATGCCGAAGGGTACGTCGATTTACTGCGTTATCTGACCGGACAGACCGATGAAAGACGTCAGAAACTGCGCAACGAACTGCTCTCCACCACGGCGAAGGATTTCAAGGAATTTGCCGATTTCCTCAGCATGGAAAATGCCGTCACGTCCGTCCTCGGCTCATCCGATGTGATCAAGAAAAGCGGCGTTGAATTTCAAAGCACGCTCAAGGTGCTTTAGAGTCCAACGGCCTTTCTGAGCTGTTCTACTTCTGAAGGTGCCAGCTCGCGATGCTCGCCGGTACGAAGTTTTTCGAGACGAAGCGGACCGACCGAAACGCGCACGAGGCGGACGACTTTGCATTCGAGCACTTCCATCATGCGGCGGATATGGCGGTTGCGCCCTTCTCCAAGGGTCAGCGTATAACCGGGCTGGTTGGCAAGGCTGCGGCGAAGCGGTTCGACCTTCAGCGCTTTCAGCTTTTCGCCGCGGCAGTTGAGCCCTTTGAGCATCCGGTCGATTTCTTCCGGAGTGAGTTCGCGGTCGATCCAAACCTGATACTTTTTCTCAATGCTGTGGCGCGGATGCATTAGACGATGCGCCAGATCACCGTCGTTGGTGATCAAAATCAGCCCTTCGCTCATGACGTCGAGGCGGCCGACCGTGTAGATGCGGCCCGGCACTCCGGAAACCAGATCGAGAACCCGCTCGCGCCCTTCGGGGTCATCGGAGGTGCAGATCACACCGACCGGCTTGTTGAGCATGATCCAGACCTTTTGATCGAGCACGACCGGCTTGCCGTCGCAGGTGACTTTCTGGACAGCCGGATCAACCTTGGTGCCGAGCTCCGTAACGGTCACGCCGTCGACCGTAACCAGCCCGTCGGTGATGAGCTTTTCAGAGGCGCGGCGGCTTGCCACTCCGCACTCGGCCAGATATTTCTGAAGTCTGATCATTTGCCGCTTTTCATAAAAAAAGCCCCGGAAGTACCGGGGCCTTACCAAAAATAAGAATAGATGGCTCACTCCGCCGGTTTGGTTTTCACCAAGCCGAAGCCGCGGTCGCCTTCTTTCCATTTACCTTCTGCCTTCAGCAGATCAACGCGCTCGAAACGCTTAAGAACGTTGCGGCGGATCGCGATCTTGCTGGCGGACTTCAAACTGGAATGCATTGTCATGGTTCTTCTCCTCAAAATCTTTTTTCTAAACGAGCGGCACAGGATAGCGTTTTCAGGCCGGTTGTCAAACCCTCATCTGCCCTGTTTCCGCCCCCTCATTTTACGCCCAGCATAGAGCACTTTTCCCGTTTGAACCGGTTTTTGCGGCTCGATCGATGACTTCAGTTCGTAGAGCTGATCGCGAAGCAGCGCGGCGCGCTCAAATTCCAGTTTCCCGGCCGCTTCGAGCATTTCCTGCTCCATTTCGCGAATGGTGCGGTTGATGTCATAGTCTTCGCCGGTTTCACATACGATGCTTTCTTCCAGTTCTTCCGCATCCTGTTTGAGGTGGCCGAGGCTGTCCTGAATCCTGTTCTGAATCGCCTGCGGGATAATGCCGTGCTCCAGATTATAGGCCACCTGTTTCTTTCGGCGATGATCGGTGATGTCAATCATCCGGCGCATTGAGCCGGTGATGTTGTCGGCGTACATGATCACTTTGCCGTCAATATGGCGGGCGGCGCGGCCCGCCGTCTGGATGAGCGCCGTTTCCGAACGCAGGAAACCTTCCTTGTCGGCATCCAGAATAGCGACCAGCGACACCTCCGGCAGGTCGAGTCCTTCGCGGAGCAGGTTGATGCCGATCAGACAGTCGAACTCCGCCTTGCGCAGTCCGCGCAGAATTTCAACCCGTTCGATGGCTCCGATTTCGGAATGAAGATACTGCACACGCAAGCCGACCTTTTTGAGATATTCGGTCAAATCCTCAGAGGTGCGTTTGGTCAGTGTTGTCACCAGCGTTCGTTCGCCTCGTTCGGCGCGAGCGCGGATTTCCTCCATCACATCGTCGATCTGTCCTTTCAGCGGGCGCACCTCGACCGGCGGGTCGATGATGCCGGTTGGACGGATCACCTGTTCGACTGTTTTGCCGCCGTGTTCACGTTCAAATGGCCCAGGCGTCGCGGTGGTGAAAATTATCGGGCCGGTTATATTAAAAAACTCGTTGAATTCCAGCGGACGGTTATCGAGCGCCGACGGCAGACGGAAGCCGTGCTCGACCAGCGTCGTTTTGCGGGCGCGGTCGCCGTTCGACATGCCGCGCACCTGTGGCAGAGTCACATGCGACTCGTCGATGATGGTCAGAAAATCCTTGGGGAAATAGTCAATCAAACAGGCGGGCCGGTCGCCCGCCGCTCGTCCGCCGAGGTGGCGGGAATAGTTTTCAACGCCGCCGCAATAGCCGATCTCTTTGAGCATTTCGATATCGTACATTGTCCGCATGCGGATGCGCTGAGCCTCGATCAGCTTGTCGTGATCCTCAAACCACTTCACCCGTTCTTCGAGCTCGGCCTTGATGCGCACAATCGCCGGCTCCAGCTTTTCCGCCGCCATCACAAAATGCTTGGCGGGCGAAATGGTGATCCGTTCAAGCTCTTCTTCCGTCGCGGCGGTCAGCGCATCAATCCGGCGGATGCTTTCGATTTCGTTACCGAAAAAAGCGATGCGGATGCCGTACGTGGCATAGGAGGGAAAAATATCGATCGTGTCGCCACGCACGCGGAAGGTGCCGGGCGACGGCTCGTAGTCGTTGCGCTCATACTGAATGGCAACCAGCTTTTTGAGCACCTCGTCGCGCCCACAGACATCGCCGACATGCGCGGAAAACACCATATCGCGGTAATCCTCCGGCGAGCCAAGGCCGTAGATGCAAGAAACCGAGGCGACGATGATCACATCATCGCGGCTGAGCAGACTATCGGTCGCCGCCAGACGAAGGCGTTCGATCTCCTCGTTGATCGAAGCATCTTTTTCGATAAAGGTGTCGGTCTGCGGAATATAGGCTTCGGGCTGGTAGTAATCATAATAGCTGATGAAAAACTCGACCGCATTGTTCGGGAAAAAGCTCTTTAGTTCAGCATAGAGCTGTGCGGCCAGCGTCTTGTTGTGGGAAATCACCAGCGCGGGCTTCCCCTGCTTCGCGATCACGTTGGCGATCGTGAATGTTTTGCCCGAGCCGGTCACCCCTTCCAAAGTTTGGAACCGCTGACCGCGTTCCAGTCCGCGGCAGAGCGCCTCAATCGCCGCCGGCTGGTCGCCGGTCGGCTGATAATTTGATGTAAGCTGGAATCCTGAACTCATCGGCCCGCAGAATACGCCGAGTTTCCAAGGTTTGGAAGATAGAGTTTACCCACGAATCACACGAATGGACACGAATCAGTCCCGCACAGTAAAATTTGTGAAAATTCGTGTGATTCGTGGGCCAAATTCTTTACATTCCCCTCCTCCACGATTGAAAGGAAAAATTTATGGCCGGCGAATATGTTTACAACCTGCAGAACCTGACCAAACAGCACAATAAGAAAACGGTGCTGGAAGATGTCACCCTCGCCTTTTTCTTCGGCGCAAAAATCGGCGTCATCGGCGGCAACGGTTCCGGTAAATCGTCGCTTCTGCGCATTATGGCGGGCGAGGATACCGAATACATGGGTCAGGTGCAGATTGCCAAGCGGGCGCGCATCGGCTACCTCGCGCAGGAGCCGCAGCTTAATAACTCCAAAACCGTGATGGGCAATGTGATGGAAGGCGTCGCCGCCTCGCAAGCGATTCTCGACCGCTACAACGAAGTGTGCGACCTGATGGCGACCGATATTTCCGACGAAGAAAGCAATAAGCTCAACGATGAGCTGGGCGAACTTCAGGACAAAATCGACGCACAGGATTTATGGAGCCTCGAAAGTCAGGTGGAAATGGCGATGGATTCGCTCCGCCTGCCGCCCGGCGACAGCTCTGTCGAAAAACTTTCCGGCGGTGAAAAGCGCCGCGTTGCCCTCTGCCGCCTGCTGATTTCCAACCCCGACGTGCTGCTGCTCGACGAACCGACCAACCACCTCGACGCCGAATCGGTCGCGTGGCTCGAAGAATATCTGAAGCGCTACACCGGCACGATAGTCTGTATCACCCACGACCGCTACTTTCTCAACAACGTCACCGAATGGATTCTGGAACTCGACGGCGGACGCGCCTTCCCCTACAAGGGCAACTATGAGGCGTGGCTGTCACAAAAACAGGCCATGCTCGAAACGCAGAACAAACAGGCCGCTTCGCGCAGCAAGCTGCTGGCGCGCGAATTGGAATGGATCCGCACCAACCCCTCCGGACGCCGCGCCAAGAGCCGCGCCCGTATCCAGAACTATGAACAGCTCGCCAAGCAGGAAATCGACACCCGCGAAGACAGCGTTGAAATTCAGATTCCCTCCGGCGAACGGCTCGGCAATCTGGTTGTGCGCGCTGAAAACCTCACCAAGAACTACGGCGAACGGGTTATTTTCGAAAACGTCAGCTTCGACCTGCCGCCCGGCGGCATCGTTGGCATCATCGGCGCTAACGGTGCTGGGAAGACCACCCTCTTCCGCATGATCACCGGACAGGAACAGCCGACCTCCGGTAAACTCGACATCGGCCCGACCGTCAACATTTCCTACGTTGACCAGTCACGCGACTCGCTCGATCCCGACAAGACCACCTACGAAGAAATCTGCCGCGGCAACGAATGGCTCGACCTCGGCGGCAAACGGATGAACGGCCGCGCCTACTGCGGTAAGTTCAACTTCAAGGGGGCGGAACAGCAGAAAAAAGTCGGCATTCTCTCCGGCGGAGAACGCAACCGCGTCCATCTGGCGAAACTGCTCCAGCGCGCCGGCAACCTGCTTCTGCTCGACGAACCGACCAACGACCTCGATGTCACCACCCTGCGCGCACTTGAAGAAGCGCTGCTCAGCTTCGGCGGATGCGCGGTCGTCGTCAGCCATGACCGCTGGTTCCTCGACCGCATCGCCACGCATATTCTGGCGTTTGAAGGCGACAGTAAAGTCACCTGGTTCGAAGGCAACTATGAAGCCTACCACGAACAACGCCGCAAACTGCTCGGCGACGAAGCTGACAAGCCGCACCGCATCAAATTCCGGCCCGTTTCACACAAGTAGAATCCCCTGATTAACAGTGCAGCATAAGCTTCTTGTAATAAATAAGTTACAGGCTACACTGGCGTCGTGAATGGCGGACATTGAGAACTGCAATGAAAATGAATAAAAAGGGATTCACTCTCATTGAAATAATAATCGTAGCTGCGATCATAGGCTTAATGGCCTTTATCGGCATACCGGCCATTCTGGGCGGATACTCGAGTGCTAAGGAAAACGCCAAGGCCCGCAACATTGCGGATATCAACAAAACAAAAGCTCAGCTGACATTGCCTGTCGGAACATCTGGTGGCGAGGGGTATACCGATTCCACCGCAGTCGATGATACGGTAAAAGGAAAGATCAATAACCTGTTACGTATAGGGAGTGCGTCCGATCTTGCAGTAGGAGGCATGACACCGAACTACGGATCAACCATCGGTGATCCTGCAAAATATTAGTATTGGTATGCGGGGAGCAAATCCTTCCAGAGCTTCGATAAGTAGATCAGTTGCGGAAAGGAAGGATCTCGTCGAGACTCTCGGCACCGGTGAGCGCCATTAAGAGCCGATCGATTCCTAGCGCACAACCACCGGAAGGCGGCATCTTCTCCAAACATCGAATAAATTCTTCGTCCACCGGATAGACGGTTTTGCCAAGCGCTTTTCTCTGTCTGCCCCACTTCTCAAAACGGATGCGCTGTTCGACCGGATCGGTCAATTCGCTGTAGGCGTTGGCGATTTCGATACCGCCCAGATAAAGCTCCCATCGCTCGGCAACCTTCGGGCTGCCCGGTTTGAGACGCGCCAGCGCGCAACATTCAGCGGGATAATCCATCAAGATGACCGGCACATCTTTCGGCAGGTTCGGTTCAATTTTTTCGACCATGTCGAAATCAAAACGGTCCGCGTCAAAATTTTCGACCGGATTCCAGCCTGCGAATTTTTTGTAAACTTCGGCGACAGTGAACTTTTTCAAGTCGCCGGAAACGCCAACCGCTCGCAGAAGCCGGGCCGTATCATCCAGCATGGTATGGTAGTCGCCGCCGGCGCGGTACCATTCGAGCATGGTGTATTCGGGATGATGGCGGTCGCCACGTTCACCCTGCCGGAAGCATTTGCCGATTTCAAAAATCTTCTGTGCGCCCTGCGCGAGCAGTTTTTTGTGGTACAGCTCGGGCGAAGTGCGCAACCAGCGGTCGCCGGAAGGTTCCGCGTCAATGTGCAGTTCCATGCACGGCGTTTCCATCCGGATCGGGGTTTCGACTTCGACAAACCCTTCGGAATGAAAAAACGCCCGGATGCTTTGCATCAGGGCGTCGCGCACTTTCAATTTTTCGATCGAGGTCATCAGGCTTTAGAAACACGATCCGAGTATTCGCCGGTACGGGTGTCGATACGAACAACGTCGCCTTCATTGATGAAGATCGGCACCTGAAATTCGTAGCCGTTGTCGATGCGAGCCGGCTTCTGAACGTTGCCGCTGGCGGTGTTGCCGCGCGCGCCCGGTTCGGTCGAGGTAATGACTTTTTCAATGAAAGTCGGCAGGCTGATATCCAGCGCCTTCTCTTTATGGAAGAGAATATCCACTTCCATTTCCTCGACGATGAAGTACTGGTTCTGACCGAGCTGTTCGGCTGTCAGGTGAATTTCTTCAAAGGTGTCGTTGTCGGAGAAAACAAAGTCGTCGCCGTTGTGATAGGAGAACGTGAAGGTGCGGGATTCCAGGTTGGCTTTGTTCACTTTGTCGCCGGAGCGGTAGCTCTTTTCAAAGGTGCTGCCGGTGGCAAGATTTTTGATTTTGCAGCGGTAGATGGCCTGCCCTTTGCCGGGTTTGGAGAACTGAAAGTCGGTGACGATGCACGGAGCGCCGTCAATTTCGATTTTCAACCCTTTTTTCAGTTCGGATACGTCGTACATGGTTTTCTCCCTGGGAAAATTAAGCGGCGGATTATCCATAAATCCGCATAAAAGGGAAGGGATTTTTCTCATCCAGGCCTGTATACGAAAAAGGCGCCCCGCATTGCGGAGCGCCTTTTCGCTTTTCAGCCGTCAGGGTTTAGCCAAGGCGCTTTTTGAGCGCTTCGAACTGCACCATCATACGAGCCGGCAGTTTGGAGCCGAGCTTCGCCAGATATTCTTTAGCTTCATCCAGCGTCGATTTGAACAGCTCCTTGTCCACCTTCATCAATTCGGCCCAGTCTTCGGCCGGAATGGTCAGGCCGTCGAGCGTCAGGTCGCCGTCTTTCGGCATCAAACCGATTGCGGTTTCCTTGGCGCCGACTTTGCCTTCGACGCGCTCGCACATCCATTTAAGGACGCGGCTGTTGTCGCCGAAGCCAGGCCAGAGCCATTTACCGTTCTTGTCCTTGCGGAACCAGTTGACGTAGAAGCAGCGCGGAGCTTTGTCGCCCAGCAGGTCGCCCATCTTGAACCAGTGGTTCATGTAGTCACCGGCGTGGTAACCAATAAACGGGGTCATCGCGAACGGGTCGAACCGGATCGCCGATTTAACGTCAAGAGCAGCTGCCGTCGCTTCGGAAGCGGCGGTGGCACCCATGTAGACACCATGATTGAAGTCCAGAGCTTCGTGAACCAGCGGCATCGTGGTCGTGCGGCGTCCGCCGAACACAAAGATATCGATCGGTACGCCGGCCGGATTTTCCCAGTCGGCGCAGATCACCGGGCAAAGCGCCGCGCGCGCGGTGAAGCGGCTGTTGGGATGAGCGCCGAGGATCTTCTTGCCTTCCGCATCTTTCTGCCCCGGCTTGAAGGGCTTACCCTTCCAGTCCGTGCCGCCTGCGCAATCCACGCCCATGTCTTCCCACCACACATCAAGATCGTCGGTAACGACGACGTTGGTGAAGATCGCATCCTTGCGGCAGCTTTCGAGGGCCATCGGGTTCGAGGCTTTCGAGGTTCCCGGCGCCACGCCGAAGAATCCGGCTTCCGGATTAATCGCATAGAGGCGACCATCTTTGCCTGGCTTCATCCACGCAATATCGTCGCCGATGGTTTCAACCTTCCAGCCCGGAACAGTGGACTGAAGCATCGCCAGATTGGTTTTGCCGCAAGCCGACGGGAAGGCCGCCGCAATGTGGAATTTCTTACCTTCCGGATTGGTGAAGCGCAGGATGAGCATGTGCTCAGCCATCCAGCCTTCCTTGCGGGCCATGTTGGAAGCGATACGAAGTGCAAGGCACTTTTTGCCGAGCAGCGCGTTTCCGCCGTAACCGGAACCGTAGGACCAGATCAGGTTTTCTTCCGGGAAGTGGGCGATGTACTTCTGTTCAATCGGAGCGCAGGGCCAGCGGCTGTCTTTCTGGCCGGGTTCGAGCGGAGCGCCGATGGAGTGAAGGCAGGGAATAAACTCACCGTTTTCACCAAGAACTTCGAGCACCTTAGGACTCATACGAGTCATGATCTGCATGTTGACGACCACATACGGCGAGTCAGTGATTTCGACGCCGATCTTAGCAATGTCAGAACCAATCGGCCCCATCGAGAATGGAATGACATACATCGTGCGGCCCTTCATGCAGCCTTTATAGAGAGCGGTCATCGTCTTCTTGAGCTCAACCGGATCAATCCAGTTGTTGGTCGGACCGGCATCTTCTTCCTTCACCGAAGCGATGTAAGTGCGGTTTTCGACGCGCGCCACATCGGACGGATCGGAGTTGAAGGCGAAGCTGTTCGGACGTTTCTTCTCGTTCAGCTTAATCGCCATTCCGCTGGCGACCATTTCGGCCATCAGACGGTCATACTCGGCTTTGGAGCCGTCGCACCAGACCACGCGGTCGGGCGTACACATTTTTTGCACTTCCGCCACCCATGCGAGCAGCTTCTTATTTTTCGTCGGTGCACTCATTTTACAGTCCTCCATTAAGTTGTCGGTCATCTAATCCGGTTAAAATTCTGGTTAAGGTGCGGAAATGGCTCCTCCAAGTCAACCACTGAACCCATAAAACTACCGACAGACGGCGACATTTTTACCGTTCCCGCTTTTATGCCGCGTCCGCCTTGCCTATTCTCCCCCGCATGAACGTTGAAATTCTCTCTGTCGGTTCCTTTGAAGTGAACTGCGCCATCGTCTGGGGCGACGCAAAACAGGCGCTTATCATCGACCCCGGCCATGACGCCGCCGATATCGAAGCCGTGCTCCGGAAAAACGGACTCACCGTCGCCGCCTACCTCTTAACGCACGGCCACGCCGACCACCTCTGTGCCCTCGCCGAACTGCACAAAAAGCACCCCGCCCCGGTTTATATCCATGCCGAAGATTATAAATGGGCCTTTGGACAGCAAAACCAGATTCAGCCCTACTATCCAGTCCCTGGAAAACCCGTCACCGAATTCATCCATCCTGAAACTTCCAGGGATTGGAAGATTGCCGATCTCAGTTTCCAATGTCTGGAAACCCCCGGCCATACACGCGGCGGCGTCTGTTATTATTTTGAGGAGGCAAAAGTCATCTTCACCGGCGACACCCTCTTCAAAGGAACCTGCGGACGCACAGATCTGCCCGGCGGTGACGGACGCATCCTCGCGCAATCGCTTAAAAAACTCGCCGCCCTGCCCGACGACATCACCGTCCACGCTGGCCACAACGAAAGCACCACCATCGGCTACGAAAAGCTCACCAACTTCTTCATGCAGCAGGCGGCGAAGTAGTCGTTCCACATTGTAGCCGAGGTCCTTGACCTCGGATTCTGTAATCCGCGATCACGAATCGCGGCTACAACTCTCTCTACTTCTGGCTCTGAAGCCGCTCTTTGCGCGTGGCGACGCGTTCTTGGAAACTATTGGCCGAGAAGTTTCCGAACCTTGGAAAAACCGCCGCCATTGACCACCTGCGTATAGCCGATCTGCTCCAGTGATTTTTTGGCGGTTGCAGCGCGCGCGCCGCTGTGACAGTAAACAAGGATCGGTCGGCTTTTATCGGCTTCAACCTTCCCGATTCGTGCGACGATCTCGTCATACGGAATATTCACAGCCCCCTGAATGGCTCCGCCGGAAAATTCAGCCGGTGTACGCACATCAATCACCAACGCACCGCTTTGCACCAGCGCTGGAATATCAACCTTCTCCGCCGCGCCGCACGAAAACAGATTCGCTAAAAATCCAAAGATCATAATCGTTACTCCCAGTTTGATCATAGACATGACATTCACTTTCTTTCTTAAAATCACCTGCCAAACATATCAAAACTCAACCACGGATGAACACGAATAAACACGGATAGGAAACGAAAGCACCACCATCCGTTACGAAAAGCGCACCAACCTCTTCATGCAGCAGGCGGGGAGATAGTTGCCAGTGAAAGACTGTGGGGCAGACGCCCTCGTTTGCCATTTTTCCGCAGGCGGGGGCGCCTGCGCCACATTTCCCCAATCAATGTCTGGAGAAAAGGTGGAGCGTGATCGCCGAGCACACTTGCTTGTCCGCCGGCCCGGCGGTCGCGTTCCGCCTTGTTGTAGCCGAGGTCCTTGACCTCGGCCCGCGATCACGGATCGCGGCTACAATTCGACGACCGGCTCAATGGTTTTCCAATAGTTGGAATCTCTATGGTGTGAAACTCTTTGCCGAATATCCACCGAACTGCTAGAAACTGCCTGTGCCGAGTATTTCTCAGAAGGGAATTAGTCATGACAGAAACAGCTCCGAAACCTTTTGTCTTCGTCCTTATGCCGTTCTCAGCCGATTTCCATGACGTCTACCAGCTTGGCATCAAGGCCGCCGCCGAAACATCTGGGACTTATTGTGAGCGTGTTGATGAGCAAAATTTCGATGGAACCATTCTCCAGCGAATTTACAATCAGATCAGCACTGCTGACATCGTCGTCGCTGACATGAGTGGTCGCAACCCGAACGTGTTCTATGAAGTTGGCTACGCACATGCGCTCGACAAGAAAGTCATATTACTTACGCGAGACCCCGAAGACATTCCTTTCGACCTCAAGCACTACCCTCACATCATTTACACGTCCGTCACGTCACTTCGCGACGAATTGGCAAAACGCCTCCGTTGGATTGTTGAGAACCCTGAAAAAACAAGTAATTACTTTTCACTACCACTTCGACTCTTTTCTAATGGGTTCCTACTCCCACGTATAATGGCCTACGTCCTTGAAAGGAGCCCAGGAGGTAGCATTAGAAGAGGAAAACTGAAACTTGAAGTCGACGTATACAATTCTCCAGATCAAAGCCTCTCAACCGTAACGTTCATGTTTGGACTCATTCTTCCGAAGCGGTTCGAATATGTCGTCTTTTACTCCGGCTTTAATGAATCGTTTCGGACCCAACATTTCGCTCAAGACGGTGGAACAATATTCCACTTGATCCGCCAAGAATTCACACTCCTACCTGGTGCATGGGAAAAGCTTTGTTTTGTCATGGAGCTTCCACCAACAGATCAAATCGCAATAGGCGAAGACATCAACCTTACAATTCGACTTTTGACCCAATCAGGAGTCAATGATCACCAGTTGACACTGAAACCCGAATAACTGAACAGCATAACCCTGTTAACACTGGTTACTTCTGACTCTGGAGACGTTCCTTCAACGTGGTGACGCGTTCGCGGGATTCGGCGCGGCTGACAGCCAGTCCCATCGCTTTTTTCGTGCCGACAAGCACGGCAAATTTTTTGGCGCGGGTGACCGCCGTGTAGAGCAGACTGCGCTGAAGCATGACGAAGTGCTGGGTGTGAACCGGTATGATGACACAGGGGTATTCACTGCCTTGTGATTTGTGAATGGTGACGGCGTAGGCGTGCACCAGTTCGTCCAGCTCCCGGAATTCATATTTCACGCGGCGGTCATCAATCTTCACCACGACTTCGCGCTGTTCTTCGTCAATCGCCACGATGCGGCCAAGGTCGCCGTTGAAAACATCCTTATCGTAGTCGTTCTCTGTCTGCATAACGCGGTCGCCTTCGCGGAACACCATACCGAAACGTTCAATTTCACGGCCCGCCGGATTCAGCAGTCCCTGCATAACCTGATTCAGATTGCGCGCTCCCAGTTCGCCGCGCTGCATCGGCGTCAGTATCTGGATGTCTTCAATCGGATTAAAGCCCAGTCGTTGCGGAAGTGATTCGCTGACCATTTTACTGATGACGCCGATCACCTTCTGCGCCTCTTCGGCTTCGACAAAATAGAGGTCGGACGATTTATCGCCCTCTTCCGGAAATTCAGGAAGCTGTCCGTGATTAATTCGGTGCGCGCCGGTGACGATCCGGCTTTCGGCGGCCTGCCGGAAAATTTCCGTGAGCGCAACGGTCGGCACCGCGCCGGAAGCGATGATGTCGCAGAGAACCCGCCCCGGCCCGACCGACGGAAGCTGGTCGGCGTCGCCGACAAAAATCACCGCCGCGCGCTGCGGAATGGCCTGCAACAGTTGATACGCCAGCACCTGATCGATCATGCTGGCTTCGTCGATAATGAAAACATCGCCCACAAGCGGATTATCTTCGTTATGCCGGAAGCCGCCGGTGCCGGGATTAAACTGGAGCAGGCGATGGATGGTTTTGGCCTCCAGCCCAGTCGTTTCGCTTAGCCGTTTGGCGGCGCGGCCCGTCGGCGCGCAAAGCAACACCGTCAGTTTTTTCGCCGACAAGACCTGAATGATGGAATTCACGAGCGTGGTTTTACCGACGCCGGGTCCGCCGGTAATGACCATCACTTTGGCCTGTACCGCAAGGCGCAGCGCTTCGCACTGGTTTTCCGATAATTGGATTTTTGTTTTCTTCTGCACCCAGTCGAGCGCTTTTTCAAAGTCGATCTTCGGACAGGGATGCTTGCCGTAATTCAGTTCGATCAGTTTTTTAGCGAAAGCCCATTCGGCAAAATAGAGCTTGGGTAGATAGACCAGCGAGCGGCCCTGACGATCTTCGTCCAGTATCAGCCGCTTTTGGGCAATCAGCCAGTCAAGCGCACCGGAAATCTGTTCGGGCTGAATTTCAAGCAGTTCGACGGCTTTGCTCTGCAAGTCGCCGCGCGGCGCGGCGCAGTGACCGTTAGCAGTCAGCTCCTGTAAAACATATTCAATTCCGGCGCGGGCACGCAGTTCGGAATCCTTGGCGATGCCGAGTTTCTGCGCGATGCCGTCGGCAATCATAAAGCCGATACCGTGAATGTCGCGCGCCAGACAGTACGGATCACGCTGAATCAGTTCGATAGAGCGTTCGCCATAGGCCTTGTAAATCCGGAATGCGCGCGCAGTGCTCACGCCGTGACTGAAAAGAAAGCTCATGATCTCGCGAACGCCCTTCTGCTCCGCCCAAGCCGCACGGATGCTGGCGCGGCGTCCGGGGCCGATTCCTTCGACCTTGAGCAGTTTAGCCGACGAGTTTTCGATCACTTCAAAAACAT
>JBAXDG010000036.1:0-15264 GCA_037141075.1 Kiritimatiellales bacterium | reverse complement strand
GAAAATGAAGGGCAATATCAACGCTAACAAGTCAGACGTTAATGTCGGTGGCGTGGACGTTAAGAACTCGAAGATCGACAAGTCCGTGATTGTCGACAACACGGAAATGAAGGGCAATATCAATGCCAATAAGTCAGACGTTAATGTCGGCGGCGTGGATGTTAAGAATTCGAAGGTCGATAAATCCGCGATCATCAGCAATACGAAAATGAAGGGCAATATCAACGCTAACAAGTCAGACGTTAATGTCGGTGGCGTGAACGTCGAGTAAGTGCGCGAAACTGGTGGAAGCGGGGGACTGGGTCTTGAGTGTGACCAGCCCCGTTTCCATTGTTCGACGATGGTTTCCAATAAGGAGTGCGTAACATGTTTAAGACGATGAGTTTCATGTTGGTCGGCCTAATGGTGGGCGCGGCTCCGCTGGTGCTGGTGGCGGAGGAAGAAGGCTCCCAATTATCTGATAATGGGCCATCACGGATGAAGGAAAAAGTCGTGAAGGCGCGGGCGGAGAAGCACGAAGATACCGGCGGCGTTTCAGCTGGCGGGCGCAAATACATTTATATGGATCAGAAGGATATTGATGCCACCATCCATGATTCACGCACGAACAAAAGCGCGCGGCATGACAAAGACAGAGAAGTAAACATTGGTTCCACGACTATTGGTAAGGAAGACAAGGTTCGCAGCGTGGACATGGTAATAAAGACCGACAAAAAAATTGACGTCAAGACGGATGGCAAGCCGACAGATGTAAATATTGGACAGGTGGCGGTCGAAGAGGGTGCGCTCAAGCATCGCAAGCTCGACGCCAACATCATTATTGACGCGGAAAAAGGGATCGTGGTGCATTAAGGCACGCGGTATTTTAAGAACAGAAATAGTAAAAAACGATAACAGTCCGGTTTCACGCAGAGATGCGGCTGGCTGAATAAGGGGGCAGGCATGAACAAGTTGAAATTTGGGCTTCGGGTGGCTGGCATGGCGGCTGTGGCTGGTATGCTTTTTTTGGCTGGTGGCGGCTGTTCGACCGTGAAGGATGTTAGCGCCGAAGACCTCAACAAAGCGGATGCCGGAACGGCGGGTCCCGGGCAGAGGGTTACGCGCTACGATTCCGCCTTGGAGACGCTGGGCAACATGTTACAGGCGTACAATACGCCCGTCGTACGGGTGCAGACCCTTGCCATCAACAACGCGACGGCAGGAGAAGGTGTGCCCAAGGATTTAGCTCAGCTCGTATCAACGGCGCTGGGAAAAATTCAAGGCCCCATCAAGTTGATTCCCTATGACCCGACTTATGTTTTTACCGAAAAAGAATTGGGAAAGACACTGGATCGAACCTTCCCGGACTTGCTCGTCAAGGGTGCAATCACCGAATTCGACAAAGACATGCTGGAGAAGAAGTTTGAGGCAGAAGCTGATTATGAGTTACCAAATGGTCGATCCAGCGCCGGAGCAAGCCATGACCGTAGTTCGTCTGGCGGTCAGGTGGCATTAGACCTGCAGGTTGTGGCATACCAGACACAGCAGATTATCCCAGGGGTTCAGACTTCGAGCAAGATTTTCGTGATGAAAGGCGAAAACAACACAAGCCTGAACCTTGTGATCGAAGGTAATGGCCTTGGCGTGAAGTCCGGATTCGCCAAGAAGGATGGCATTCACGCCGCCCTCCGGCTGCTGGTAGAAGTTAGTGTTTTGGAACTGGTCGGCAAGTATTGCGACGTCCCATACTGGAGGTGTATTGAGGGCGCGCCGGCAAACCAGAAGGTGGTGGACGCCTATCGCGTCGGACTTGAGGACGACCCCAATGCCGTTGCCAGACTCAAGCTTTTTGCCTTCTGTCACGGCGAAAACATCGATCTTCAGCATACGGATTTGAGCGCTTCTGAAAAAGAGATTGTGACCAGATTGAAAGCGAAATACAACGTCACCAGTGACGTAGATCTGATTACACAGTTGTGGCTCAATGTGCCGATCAAGGAAGGCGCGCAACGGTTGAAAAGCTATCGTCGGACCATGGCGAGTTTAGCGGCTGAAGCGGAAAAAATGGCGGCAGCCGCTCCGGCTCCAGCCAAACCCGCTTCTGTATCGCCGGCATCGGCGGGTGCGGCTCAAGCTCCGGCTCCGGCGGTCACCGGTTCTAAAGCGGTACCGAAGAAATTTGGGAAGCTGACGGATGAAGAGTTTTAACAATCATCTTTTTACTCTGGCGACCACGGGAATCGGGCTTTTGGCGGTAGCGTGTTTTGGTGGCAATCAGGAGTTGGTGGAGCAGAAGACTGCCGAGTTATGCTCCATCAACGAGCAGGTGGCTAAGCAGGCAGCTCCGGGCGGATTGAAAGAAGGTGAAAAGGTTGAGATCAAGGCCACGCTGCGCGTGGAGCGATCGCCGGAAAATGAGCCGGTTGTTCGCGATTTAAAGGTCGAAAGTGTGAACGTTTCTACAGCATCGGATGCCGTGTCTGCCGGAATAGCGGCGCCGGTCGCCGGGTCTGGAAAAATTCAGGAACCCGACGTAGAGAAAAACCAGGCGGCTGGTACGCCAGGCTTTCGTCACGAATATTTGAATGTGCCGACAGTGAACTAAAAAAGAAAGGAAGAACATGAAAACGAGAACTTTGGTGCTTGGAGTAATTTTGTTTTTTGGTCTGGTATCCGCTCCGCCGGTTTGGGCTGGGAACGACAACTTGATGGCCATTAAGCAGGCCGAACTGGTAGCGTGCCGCGCATTGGTCGAAAGCGTCTATGGCGTGAAAGTTCGATCCACCAGCGAAGTCAAAGACCTGGTGAATGGTATTTTTGAAGGTTCTGCTGAAACCAAAACTATGGGGACATTACGTGGTTACAAGTTGGATAAGACGTATGATGAGGCAAAGGGGGTCGCCAAAGTTACAGCGACGATCACGCTGAAACAGGTAAGCGAGCTCACCGGCATGAGCTTTCCTAATCCCGATAAGGAAATCCGTCGGATCGGGTTTTCTACGATCCGGCCGGAGATGAAGGGGGCTATTAGCGCTCTGCGTGCCGCTGAATTGGACGCTTACGGACAATTGGCCGAGCAGATCGTTGGTATGGAAGTGGAAGGAAAAAGTTCTGTTCACAACATGGTCCTTCAGTCGGATGCCATCAAGGCGAAGGTGGTGGCGGCGCTGTTCATGACGGAAATGGTAAGTTATGGCTGGGACAAAAATGGCAATGCATACATTACCCTGCGCATTAACGTGGATGATGTCGCGACGACCCTTGGTGAAACATTGAACGTCTCCGGCGTGGTTGAGGCGACCGGCAATGGCGCGGCGGTTAACGACTATAAAGGTGTGCCCGATGCCGATGGTTCGGTTCAGAAGAAGGCTGTGAAAGAAGAACCCATGCCGCCAGCGGCACCAGCCGCTAAAAAACGATAACACGATTATTTCGGAGAGGAAAAAACGGTGAAGACGCCAGCGTATATTTGGAAGACGGTCTTGGGTCTGGCTTTGCTTTTCGGGAGTGGTAGCTCTGTGTTTGGCGCCTCCGAGGCGGCTCTTTGGTATGAGGGAGACGCCGGAGGAACCATCCGCGATGAGGGCGATATTTCTGGCATCTGGACCAAGATTGCGTGCTATCCCGTAAACCGGGGTGGCGATTTTATGGACATGCTCAGCCTCCAGTTCGGCTTCGGATTTGGCCTGCATGCTAATGCACATGCGACGCGTGCGGCACAGGTTGGTTTTGGCGGGGCGGCGGTGTCGCGTTTCGGGTTCGATGGACGGCAAGGCGGATTGTGTAACGAGTCGAAGGCAGAGTTTTCTCTCCTGCCGTTTACCATGGAAACCTTCCGGCGAAGCAACGCATTCGGTGGCTTCACGGATTACAGCATTCCTGAAGACAGCGCGACCCTGTATCGGTTGCACCGTGATTATACAGGGGTTGGGGCGGAGGCGACGGCGGGCATTGTCAATGTCGGGGGTGAGATCCACCCTGTCGAAGTCTTGGATTTTGTGGTCGGCTTTTTAGGGCTTGATCTTAGTTCTGATGATTATCCGCAGCCATGGGACGGTAATGCGAGGCTGGACATAAATGCGGATGCGGTCGCCAAAATCAAACGCGTGGTGATTGTGCCTTCCCGCGTGGTGGCTGACCGGCGGGTTCGGCTAGAGGCTCCTGATGGAATCGGCGTGTACTACGATCGGTTTCCGGCGGAGCGCCATTGGGGCTTGCTGGGGGCCTTGTTCGTTAAAGGAGCTGACGCACAGGCGGCTTCAGAGTTTTCCAGTCACTTGGCTCGTAAGCAGTTTTCCGTTCACCGGGAACTGCTGGAGCGGATGGCTCGCATGGCCATGGTCTCTCGCAAATGGGACGTGGTCTCAACGGATGAAATGTTGAAGGCGTTTGATGCGCATGCAGTCGTCAAGGAGTATCGCGGAGAGAAAGTCAAACGTCTGCCGAATTACGCGCGACTTGCCGCCCATTACGGTGCGGATGCCGTGCTCGACGTGCGGGTCTGGGAGTATGGGGTCTGGCGGAAGCCCGGGACAGATACCGGGGTAATGCGGCTGGATTGCGAGATCAAGTTGATCGCCCAGCCGTCGAACGAGGTGTTGTTTGATGCACGGATTGTTCACTGCCCAATGGAGAAAGGCGGCCTTTCGCTACTTGAGTTTGCCAAGGCCGGGAAAACTGACGACAACCTGATGGACGAGTGCCGTCAGGCGTGCGATGTAGTGATGGCTAAATTCAAAGACATGATGTTGGAGCAGCACTGATTAACGCTTGGTTTAGGGTGTGCTTATGAGGAGGTCTGCGACAACAGTCGTAATGGCGTGGTGTTTGTTAAGTGGGATTTTTTTTACGTCCCCGTGTATATGGGCTGACTCGGCCACGGCCGAGACCGTGAGTTGCCTGAAACAGAACAGCGAAACAACCGATGCCTTGAAGGAAGCTCTGGCGTGGTGTGTGGAGGGCAAGTACACTCAGGCCCGTGAGCTGGCGCGGGATCAATATGAAGAAAATGCGCGGTTGCCTGAAGCTGAACGAATCCCCGCCTTGGTGACTTGGTATCTGGTATCGGCGCTGGATGCGGAGAAAACAAGCTCTTTGGCTGCGCGTTATGATCAGGACAGTAGCCGCAAAACCCTTACTCAGGCCATCAAGGCCTTGCAGGATCCGGCTAAAGCGGAAGATACCATGTTGGTGTTGCTGGCTTTTATCCGACTCGATCAAAACGCCGAGGCCGCCTGCAAATATCTCAAGCAGATTAAAAAGCAGCTTCCCGAAAACGCCGGCTTTGGCGACGGCATCCGACAGTTGGCGACGGCTTCCGTATCTTTGCGCCAGAATGCGGACGAGATTGCACTCCTGCAAGGGTTGAGCAAGTCAGGTCCTGGAGCGCTTCGGAAAGGGTACGCCAGCAAGGAAAGCTCAGTTGCCGCGGTTGCCGTTGCCGCTGTGCCTGCCGCGCCCTCTATTCCGGCGGTCAAAGTTGAAGGGGATGGTGTCGGAATAGCCCTGATCATCGGGATTAGCAACTATGACATTCTGGGGCCTTTGTCCAATTGCCGGGAAGACGCAGAGGCTATTCATGAGATATTGTTGGCGAGAGGGTACGCTCCGGAGCGCGTGGTGCTGTTGACGGACGACGCCAAGACTCCTGAGAACCGGCCAACGTACACCAGCATCAAACGGCGCATTAAACAGGTTTGCGATTTTTCCACCCCCAAAGACTCGTTGGTGATTTATTTCGCCGGACACGGCACCTCCATTGATGGCGATGGATATTTGATTCCTCAGGACGGGGATGAAAAAGACAGAGAAAACAGCATTTCTATAACGAAACTGCAGCAACAGATGCAAAATAGTAAAGCCGGTCGAAAACTGCTGGTACTTGATGCCTGCCATAGCGGCAGTGCCACCCGCGGGGTTTCTGGAATTGCTCCATCCCTGAAGACGGCTGGAGTGCATGTCATGGCCTCTTGCGCCGAAAACGAGCTTTCGCATCCCGACCCGGACAGTAAGCACGGAATTTTCACCCGCTACCTGCTGGAAGGGGTGGATGGAAAAGCGGATACCGACAAGAATGGTAGCGTAACGCAAAAAGAGCTGTTTGAGTACGTCCAGAAAAGCATGATGGAATGGGGTTTGAAAACTGGGAAAACCCAGCGCCCGCAGATGCTTTCTCCGACTACCGAGGACATAATGATCTCGCGGGTGCCGGGGCGTTGATGAATTCTTTGTTGCGCCGCTTGACGGGTTGGTGCCTTGAAAGTAATGCTTTGCACATGCATCACGACGATGTCATGCAGTTCCGATTCACGGCTTGAGAATCGGTCTGGCTTATAACAACAAGCAAGAAGGATGAAAGCATGAAAAAACAGATAGTGTCTTCCTTGGCGATGGCAGCGGTTGCCGTGGCGGTGAGCGGTTGTGCCAGTGTGCAACGCTCGACACCAACCGCTCCTGGGCAGGTTAATATCAATCTCGAAAAGGGTGACTACACCATGCTCGGTTCCGTCAAGGGTTCCTCGACCGTCGTATCGTATTTCTTTGGCGTAGTCCAAGTTATTGACGGGGATAAGGTTCGTGTCTTAGGGATCAGGAACTTTGAGGATCAGTACAGTTTCCAAACTCAGCCAACCGGCAACAACGGTTTGGGTGGAATGCTGTTTGATTTAATGAAACCGATTGCGGTTGAGGATCGTGCTTATTACAAAGCCCTTGCGGCAACGCCCGATGCGGATGCTGTCATTCCAAAGGCGTTCACCAAGCAGAAATCCGGTGTTCCGTTTATTTGTGAAGAGGAAGAAGCCACCTTCACTGGCAAGGCACTCAAATATAAATCTGAATAACAGACGTGGCTCGCAATAAACCGCACATGCCAAAACAAATCGAGGTTTGATTTTTGGATGTGCGGTCTTTTGCTGTAACAATCAACCTGACAATAAAAACAAGAACGAGGTGAAGTTATGAAAAAGCAGATTGTGTTTTCTCTGGCGATGGCGATGGCTGTTAGTTTGGTCAATGGTTGTGCGAGTGTGCAACGGACAACGCCGACAGCTCCCGGATTGGTCAATATTAATCTTGGGAAAGGCGACTTCGACATGCTTGCCTCGGTCAAGGGTTCCTCAACCTCATCGTCTTACCTGGGTGGTATCGTGCAGGTTGTTGATGGTAGCAAACTCCGCCTCTTGTGGATCAAGTTTTTCGAGGACCAGTACACCTTCCTGGTTCCGGAAGCCGTTGGGTTCTTCACTCCTGTATCTGTTGATGACCGTGCCTACTATAAGGCGCTTGCGGCAACGCCTGATGCGGATGCCGTTATTCCGAAGGCATTTCTAAAGCAAAGCTTCGGCATTCCAATTTTGTATCACGAAGAAACATCTACCTTCATCGGTAAGGCACTTAAGTATAAGTCTCAATAAGAATAGGCTTTCCTAAAAACCCGTGCATATCAAAAACCGATTGGAACTAGATTTTGCTGTGCGTGGTTTATTTATCCAAGATCAGCAGAAGCCCGTATTGATCGTCAGAGGATGCTTTGCGCAAGGATCCGTCGCTGAAATCCACCACTTGCCGCAATGCGGCGATGCTGGTGGTGGTGCCCGAACCGGTCCAAAACAGACTCGTGCGGTTATGTTTTGGGAAAATAGAACCATTGATCCGCGCCCAGTCGCCTTTCTGCTGTTTCAGGGCAAGTAGCGATGCCAGTTCCTTCTGGGTTGGAAGTCGCGCACCCAGTTGTTCGGCGCGGCTACGAGCATCCGACAAGGTAAGAATCTCGTCCGCGTCGTAGAGCACCCAGATCTTGCCCAGCAGGGCGTCGGCCACCTGATTTTCTGCCTTGACGGAAAAGCGTCCGGGGTTTGCTCTGAACAGCGAAGCATCTTGGCACGAACGCGACTCGAGGCTGCTACCGGTGTAATAGGCGTGTTTGTCCTCGCCGCTAGCGACTGTTGCCAGCGGAATGCTTGCCGTGGCGAGTGGCGGGGTGGGGGGAGCCATCACATTGATCGTTACGTTGGCTGGCTTCATCAGCGCGATGTCGGCCAAGACAATGTCGCCGGAGGCGTCAGCTACCATCACGGGAGTCTGTTCATTTTTCTGGTTCTCGTAGGTCCAGTCTTTGACGCTTTTGCGCACATAGTCGGCTAAGGTCTTGTGCGTTACCTTTCGGTCGGCGTTCGCCGCTTTTCCGGACAACCCTTCCAGTATAGCGGAGGTGAAGACACTATGCCGTCCCTGCTTATCTGGCCAAGAAACCTGTTCTTTTTCGCAGGAGAGCAGCATGACTAAGTTAGCTGCTGTTTTGAGGTCAGGGGTGATGCCGCTAACGCCTTTGGCGGCTCCCGAATGGCACGCATCGAGAATCATGACCTTTTCTTTGGCCTTGCAGGCGGCGAACTGATCCTTGACCCACGTCAGGCTCACGCCTTTGGTCAGGTCGCCGTCGGTTGGTACGAGAAAGCTGGTTCCGTTATAGGTGACACCGTGACCGGAGAAGAAAAAGAGAATCTTGTCGTCCGCTTCTGCCACTTGAGCCAGCCTTTTGATGGCGCGCTCGACATTGCCAATGGTGGGCAACGCATTGATGTTGGACTGGTTGTTGTCCACCAGCACGGTGATGTGGTTATCCGGATAGCCGATCTGCTCGAGAACAGATTTCAGTGCGATGGCGTCGGCAGAACAAACCTTAAGCTCACCGACTGCTTCGCACTTGTCCACGCCGATGAGCAATGCCCACTTGTCGCCGGCGGCGTATAGGGGGCTGGTCAACCCGGCGGCGAGAGTCAGGAATGTTGCAAGCAGGAAGGAAAGGGTCTTTGGTATAGTCATAGGAGTGTTTCTGCCGTCATTTGCCGGCGTCCTGGTTGAAGGAAAATGTTTTTACGCAGTCAATCTTGAACGTGTCTCTCAGGACTTTGAGGCGCGCTTCCGCCGAACCCGCATTAGTCAGCCGTTCCGCGATCTCTTGATAGTTGTGGATGTCGGAACGGTTGGCGCAGACGTAGAGGGTATTAAGCCCTGGAGTGGTATCCAGCTTGAAATAACGCGGCTGGCCGGCGGCATCGGTACCAGGCACACTGTATTCCATGTCGGCGCGGCAGTAATTGTCCCGCGGTTTCGCCTTACGGCCGAATTGCTTCTCGAACTGTGCCTCCCAATCCTCGCAGGGGAAGAGAAGCGCCGCCTGCTGGTCAGACCCGAACAGGAATACATACGCGGTGGCATCAGCGTCGGCGGTGAATCGGATATTAAACTGGTCTCTGCCGCCCTTTAAAGTCTCCCCCTCCTTAACCAGCCATTCCTTTACCGGAGCGCCTGGGGCGCCCTCGCGCTGGGCCGTCACTGCGATACTGATATTGTCGACGGTTGCAATATCATCAGCCCCGCGCCCCGCGCCCCGGCGCATGTATTTTAACAGTTCCCGGATCGCCGGAGTGGTCGGCGTGCTGACGGTTTGCGCGGTCAGCACGTTGCCATTGCGTGTGCCGATCAGACGCAGTTCGATGGTGACCTGTTCCGTGCCGGGAGTCACGACGCCGACAATCAGGAAGTCCGCCTTCTCTAAAAAACCGGTGGGGGAACTGTTTTCTTTTTTGTTTTCCTTGACCACGTCGGTAATCCAGAGCTTCTGCTCATCCATGACACTGGTGAGGTTAAGCCGTGATTGGACACGCAACCATTCCGGTTTTGAGACAAGGAGTTGTCGCTCGACGATTTGCGCAACCACCACTCCCAGCTTTCGGACGCTTTGTTCGGTGTCCACCAGCGGCACGGTGGCAATCGTCAGCTCCTTGCCGTCAGGATTCTTTTGATTCAGCGCATCGCGGAGCGCGATTGCGGCTGGCGTAAGCTTCCCTTCCATATCTTGAACCGTCTGGGAGTGAATCGCAGGAGTCGCCGCGAACAAGAGCAGACATAAAAGTAAAAGCAGTCGCCGATTATTCATTTTCATACTCGTTTTTTTCGTGTCATAAAAACGGCACCTAAAATGGCGGCGACGAGCAGGGCCCCAACGCCGATAAGGGCCGGGATCAACAGGCCGGTCGACGCATTGGCTTGGCGGGCTGTGACTTTACGCGGGCCGCTGATATTACCCTCAAGTTTGCCGCCGCTAAGCTTGGAGAGCTGGCCAGCAATCGCCTCTGCCTTGATTCGACCGATGATCCGGACTACGGCGATGCCGTCCTCCGGAGCCTCGACAATTTCCGCCTGGGTCACGTTTTCCACTTTGCGCAATTTTTCGACCAGTGCGGCGACGGCGGCGTAGTTGGAGTCGGAGATTTCTAAGGTGATCGAGGATCCAATGTCCAGATCTCGCGTCCAGTGGAAGAGAATGCGATCCATAATCTCTGGAAAGACGGTGGCGACGGCCTTCTTGCAGGCGTCCTGCAGACCGGTGCTGTCGGAGCTGCCGGCGCGGCCCGCAGCGTTCTTGGAGGCTAAAATCTCGGCGCTGTCGCGGTGACTGACGGCGGCTTTCAGTTCGACGACGGCCATGTTCATCTTGGCTCCGTACACCTCTTCCGCTTTTCTGCTACCGGTTGCTGTCACGGTGACACCGTAGGGCGCACCCATCTTCAACTTCAGCTGGTTGGCTTTTTTCGTGTTACCGGCGGCGAGGGCGCGCTGGTACTCGCGTTCCGTGGCCTCGCTGGCAGTCTTGCCGTCAAGTACAGCCAGACCGGTTTTGTCGAGCTCGTCCATGAATGCGCCCTCAACCCAACTGTCGATGCCCGGTTCGCTGCCGGGTTTGATTTCGACCTTCACAGAAAACTGGGGCCGACCCATCAGTTCGATGAGGTTCTGAATGGCGAGAAAATCGTCGTCCATCTTCCCGCGTACGCATTCCGCGCGCAACTTGACCACGTAGGTGTCATCAGCAGAGCGCCGTTTGTCGGTGATATTGTACGAGCGCACATAGCCGTTGGCGCGAGTGATCATCGCGTCGCGAATCAGGGTGAAATCCACGACCTTGCTCTGGGATTCGAGCGCGACGCCGACGGCCTGGCGAACTGCGGTTCGCAGAGCGTCTTGCTCGGCAGCGTCGTAGGATATCTCTGACTCACCTTGGGCTGAAACCTCAATTGGCGTTTCTTCGGCGGCTTGAAGGGTGGTGCCGCTCATAATAAAAAGGGCCGCGACAGTTAAAAATAAACGTGAAAGATCCATTTCAATCCCTCCCTTAGCAGAAAAGGACAGCCCAGCAGGCTGTCCTTTTCGTGAGTCATTTAACAAACATGCTGCGATTATCGATCAGTTGTCACGCCAGTGTTGACGGTGGAGCCACCTTTCGCCTCAATGCTCTTGGCGGAGGTTTTGACGTTGATGTTCATGTTTTCGACCTTGGCATTATCCACTTTGATGCCGGTGTTGATTTTCGAGCCGCCCTCAGCCTTCAATGTTTCGACCGTGGTTGCTGCGTTCAGTTTAGATCCCTTGATGGATGAATTATTGGCTGAGATACCCGTGTTGATCTCCGAACCACCGGTTGCTTCAATCCGGCCAGCGGTTGTATTAACGTTCAACTGAGAACCTTCGATCTTCGCATTGTTGGCGATCACACCCGTGTTGATCTTGGAGCCGTCCTTGGCGATGATATCATCGGTAGTCGTGGTGTTGACGTTGATCTTCGATCCCTTAATTTCGGACTTGTTAGCGATTACGCCGGTGTTGATTTCCGACTTGCCCTCGGCCAACGGATCACGGCGCGGCGCGCTCTTGGTGCTGACATTGATCTCGCTGTCCTTGATAACACTCGAATTGGCTTCTACGCCGGTGTTGATCTTCGATCCGCCGGTCGCCTGAATGATATCCACACCAGTATTGACGTTAATCTTCGATCCTTCAATCTTGCTGCCCTTAGCCTCGATACCGGTGTTTACAGAAGAGCCGTCCGTAGCCTTGATCGTCAAATCGCGGTTTGATCCTTTGGTTGTTACGTTGAGAACTGAATCCTTGACTTTCGAGTCGGTCAGGTCGACACCCGTGTTCACTTTCGAGTTGTTGGCCGCGTCAATGCTCTTCACTTCCGTATTGACGTTAATGCTGGAGTTCTGAACATTCGCCCCGCCAACCTTGACGCCCGTATTGACTTTAGATTTTCCCTCGGCCTTTATTGTGTCCACATCCGTGTTCACATTGATCTGGGCAAACCCCACCATAGTCATGCACATGCCAGCAACTATTCCGCACACTAGTTTCTTTTCCATAATCTGACCACTCCTTAGCTCTTGGATGCCTTTTTGTAACCGCCCACAGGTCTCGGAACCCTTTCCGAACCTCTTCCGAATTGTGGTCATTTAACTAGATCGTCTGGTGTACAGCAAGGATTAATTTTTGACGCGACCTACTGTTTTAATGGGAATGGCAGTTCAGGTATATGGCGACCCTGTTGTGTCCTTTAATGACTCGGTCACCGACGTATCTGTATTAATTTTTGTCTCCGCTAAAGCGCCTGACGGCCCTGAATGGCGCGGGACAGGGTGGTGGAGTCGGCGTATTCAATGGCGCTGCCTGACGGCAGACCGAAGGCCAGACGCGAAGCCTTCACGCCGCGGCTTGCGATGAGTTCGGCCAGATAACTTGCGGTGGCTTCGCTTTCCACATCGGTGCCGAGCGCCACAATTACTTCTTGAATATTTTCAGACTGCAACCGCGCCAGCAGTTCATTCACACGCAGATCGGCCACGCCTTTGCCGAGCGCGGGCGAAAGATGTCCGCCCAGCACGTGGTAGCGCCCACTGAAGACGTTGCAGTTTTCGATTTTCATGATGTCGCTGGGGCTTTCCACAACACAGAGCATTCCGTTGGCGCGGCGGATCTCCGTGCAGAGCGCGCAGGGATCTTCTTTGGTGACCGTGATACTTCCGCACCGCGAGCAGGTGCCGATCTGCTCATCGGCGGCCAGCAGAGCGTCTGCCAGCCTTCGGGCCAGCCCGTCGCGGTTCTGCACCAGCGCAAATGCCATCCGTTCGGCGGAACGTTTTCCAATGCCTGGAAGTTTTTCCAGCGCCGCAATCAGGTTGTCCAATGGAAGGAAGTGTTTCATGGTCAGAACGGAAGTCCCATGCCGGCGGTCAGGCTCTTCATATCTTTGGCGGCTTCAGCCTGTGCGGCGTTGAGAACGCCTTTGAAGGCATCGAGCACAGCACTTTCGATTTTCTTCATGTTGCCCGACTGGATCAGTTCGGGTGAAATGGTGACGCTTTGCGGAGTCATATCGCAGGTCATTTTAACGGTGACTTGTCCGCCGCCGCTTGAAAACTCAACTTTTTTTCCGGCCAGCTGCTTCTGAATTTTTTTCATTTCAGCGACCTGCTTCATCATTTTCATCATGTCCATAGTAAGTTCCTTTTATTCTCTGATATCGGTTATTTCTCCGCTGAAGGTCTCCAGAACACTTCGGACGGACGGGTTTTCATAATATTTCTTTTTATCCGGTACGCCCCGAGCCGGAGCATCGGTTGGTAACAACTTCGGCTTACCGGTCAGCACGCTGAAGTCGGCCGAAACCGGACGCTTCAGGAATGAACTCAGGGTTTTCTGAATCAGCAAAAGGGTGCGCGGGTTTTCCAGATTAGAACGCTCGCCCGCAAATTCCGGATCGATGCCGATAGTAACGTGCGTTTCGGAAACACTCAGCGGAACCGTGTCAGTCAGGTAATGTTTGGCCTGCGGCGCGCCTTTGGAGATATGCTCAATCAGGCTGGTCCATGCGGTTTTAAGCCGCTCTAAATCATCTGTGGACTTTTTTTTTACGTCGTAGGCCGCCGGATCCTCCTGCACAGCCGCGGGCGCGGCGGGGGCCGATTTTAATGCGACGACTTGTTTCATCAATTCGTCAATTGTCGCGACGGTGGCGGCGCGTGAAGCGCGGATGAGCGCGGTTTCAAGCATCGTGCGTTTGGACAGGGCGTAGCGCATCCGGCTGTCGGCGTCGATCAGCAGTTCAATGATACGCAGGAGGCGTCCGTCAGAGCTTTTCGCCGCCTGTTTTTTGAGCGTATCAATCTGGGTTTCGGGCAAGTCAAAGGCGGCGGCGTTTTTCCCGGCGTGCATGACAACCAGCAGATTGCGGAACTGGTCGAGCAGTTCGAGCACGACGCGCTGCATATCCTTGCCGCTTTGGTCAATTGCGGCGACCGCTTCGATGATGGCTGGAATATTTCCGTCCAGAATGGCGTCGGCCAGTCCTTCGAGCTGTGCGCGGCTGATCAGTCCGAAAACGGAGAGAACGTCGGCTTCCTCAATGGTTTTTCCGCGAAAAGAGACCAACTGGTCGAGCGCGCTTTCGGCGTCGCGCAGACCGCCTTCGGCTCCGCGGGCGATGGCAAGTAGGGCGTCGGCGCTGATCTTGATTCCTTCGGCTTTTGAAATTTTCTGCAACTGGGCCGTGATATCGGCCACAGAGATGCGGCGCAGATCAAAGCGCTGGCAGCGCGACAGAATAGTGGTCAGCACTTTTTGCGGCTCGGTGGTGGCGAAGAAAAACTTAACGTGCGCCGGCGGCTCTTCGAGCGTTTTAAGAATCGCGTTGAACGCCTCGCGGGTGAGCATGTGCACTTCGTCGATGATGTAGATTTTAAATGGGCCACGCACCGGAGCATAGCGGACATTGTCGCGCAGTTCCTGCACATCGCCGATACCACGATTGGAGGCACCGTCGATTTCAATCACGTCGAGGCTGCTGCCCTTCATGATTTCTTTACAGGAGTCGCAGGTGTTACACGGCTCAGATCCTTTGCGGTTCTGGCAGTTCAGCGCCTTGGCCAGAATACGCGCGGTGGTGGTTTTGCCGGTGCCGCGCGGGCCGACAAACAGATAAGCGTGCGCCAGCCGGTCGCTTTTGATTGCGTTGTGCAGGGTCTGCGTGACGTGGTTTTGACCCACCACATCCGCGAAAACCTGCGGCCGCCATTTCCGTGCTAGAACTTCGTATCCCATGAGCCACAAAAGGTAGCGACCCCTCCGGCGAATGGCAAGATGCGAAGGGCTTGTTTGATAAAAATCTTGTCGCCGTGCAGGGCTTCAACTAGCCTCATGGCATTAATCAGGAGGGTTCGTCATGCGTTTCTTATTCATATTGCTGGTTGTTTTTTGTGCGGCGGGTGCGGTGCGCGCCGAAACGGTTGCCGGACAGGATCTTTCCCATACGGAAGGTGTCGTTCAGGATATGTCCGCGAAGTTGACCCGCGGGGTGTTTAACGTCCTAACCTGCTGGGGCGAAATTCCGCGCCAGATGATTGTCTCCGGTCAGGACAGAGGCTGGTGGGCCGTTCTGCCGGTCGG
>JBAXDG010000035.1:0-15269 GCA_037141075.1 Kiritimatiellales bacterium | reverse complement strand
TGGGAAAATGCCCACGGCCTGAATCCGCTGGTGAATGATGCGGCGCTTGATCCGGATGTTGACGGCCTGACCAATCTTCAGGAATACACTCTGGGTACGAATCCGCAGGTCGCCGATACCGACGGCGACACCATGCCTGACGGCTGGGAATTTACTTATATGCCGCCGCTGAACCCGACGAACAGTCTGGATGGACTGCTCGACTCAGACCTCGACGGCCTGACCAACAAGTTTGAATACAGCAATGGGTGCAATCCGACCAATTCGGATACCGATGCCGACGGCCTGCCCGACGGCTGGGAAGTGCGCTACACGCTCAGCCCGACCAATGCGGCTGGTGCCGATGGGGCTTCCGGCGATCCGGACGGCGATACGCTGACCAACTTGCAGGAATATCAGCTAGGAACAAACCCGAGACTTGCTGATACCGACAGCGATGGTCTGGCGGATAATGTGGAGGTTTCCTTAGGGACGTCGCCTACCAACGGGCATGACCCGGTTTGGGTGGATGATGATGCGCTCGGTGACCCGGGGCCCGGCGAGCCGGAGGTCAGCCGGACCAATGAAAACGGGAGGGTCAATTCTCCGTTCGACTCGATTCAGGAAGCAATCGATTCCAGTAATACAGTCAACGGGATGACGATTCTGGTAACCAACGGTTTGTATGTGGGAACCGGTAACTTCGACATCACGCCCAGAGGGAAAGCGTTGCGCATCCTCTCGGTGAACGGCAGCGCGAACACATTTATTACAACTCACGCCTACGGCTCGGCCTTCATGATCAATAGCGGCGAAACTACGAATACCGTTATTCAAGGCTTCACCATCGAAACCCAAGGCGATCTCGCGCCCGAAGAGGGTGTTGTCGTGGATGGTGCCAGCCCTGTGTTTCAGGATCTGGTGATTCATAACTGCGAGCTGGAGGCGGTTTCTTGCATCAATGGGGCCGCGCCGCAAATTATCAACTGTCGTTTCTACGATGTGCCGAACGGACTCTACGCCGATGGCAGTGCAGGTATTCTGTTGCAGCAGTCTGTTATTAGCAATACCACCGGTCGCGGGATCGTCATCGTGAACGATGATCTGGCTCAAGTCACCTGGAGCACCATCGAGAACTGTGGCGGCGGTATTACGCTGGATAACAGCGATGCCTCCATTCGGCAATGTATCATCCGCAGTAATGGTGCGCGCAACCATTATACGGTTAACGGCGTCGGGGTCGCCTGTACCGTGACGTTTGATTTAACTACGAACTATGTGGACACAACCAGTTTAGACGAAAATGGGGCAGGGCTTCTGATTCTCAATGAAAGTTCACCGTTACTTCAAAACTGTCTGATCGTCGGCAACAGAACCTGGGCGGATGACCCGGCCTATTCGGGCCTTACAAACACGGTTCCCAAGTTCGGCCTAGGTGCTGGTATTTATATCGGCCTCGGTTGTAATCCGACCGGCGTCAACTGTACTGTGGTCGATAACCACGCCAACACGCTTGGCGGCGGACTGAGTTCTGCCGGACGTCCTCTCTTCCGCAACATGATCTTCTGGGGCAATACCTCATCCAACGCCACGATTGTCACGACGAATCGCATCACGGCGGCTGGGGTTGTTCCCAACTTGCAGTTGATCACTAATGTGATCAACGTCTGGTACAGCGATATTCAGGGCGGCTATTCGAACGCGGTGCTTTGCATCACCAACAATCCGCAGTTTGTTGGCGGCGGGAATTACCACCTCGCATCCACGAATTCGCCTTGTTATGACAGCGGCACCTACTATCTGGCTCCGCTGGTGGATCTCGACGGGAACCTTCGTCCGGTGTCTGCCGACTATCCTGTTCGCGTCGATATGGGCTGTTATCAATTCGGAGCGCCTGCCTCGACCAATCCGATTGCGCTGGGTGCCGAGCTGCCTCTCGACTCCGGGCCAGCTCTTGGGGCGGAGGCTTCCCCGTTGGCTGATACCGACGGCGACGGAGTTTCCAATGGCGCAGAAATGATTGCCGGAACGGATATGTATAACAGCAGTGACTATTTCCGCGTCTACCACCAACAGAGTCAGACCGACGGTTCTGTGCTGATTGCATGGCAGTCTGTTGTTGGCAGCCTGTACACCGTGCAGTCAACGGACAATTTGATCAGCGGAGCCTGGAGCAATGTGACAGGATCTGCCAGTCTGAGCGGAACCGGCGGAATGATGTCATTCTCCGCGACGAAAGACAGTGGTGTTCGCTATTACCGGGTTGTGGTTCGCCGTCCGTAACGGGATTCCAATGTCTGGAAAGAAAATTTCCAGGCATTGGAAAAATAATTCCGCACGCTTCCAAGCCTTGGAAATTTCAGGTAATGAAGTCACGCGTTTCATTTTTACTGGCCGGATTGATCGTTTCCGTCCTGTTGATGGCCACCTCGTTTTATGTCGGGAGGCCGACGAGGTTGGAGAATCCCGTTGTCCTTCCTCCTCTCCAGACGATATTCCGGACGGTTCAGATTTCGCCGCACCGCAAGGCGCTCGTCTGGACCGATGAAGACCGCACGGTGCAGGCGGAGTTGAATAAAGCGCTGGTTGCCGCCGGGCCGGTGCAGCGGCTGATCTATGATCGCGCAAAAACAATGGATGGGCGGGTCGTGGAGGATCATCCCGGCTATATCGTTTTTACTGAAACGTTCGGTGCAAATGGAGAAATGAGCGTCACCCTCCCGCGCGAACGGATTGTCCGCATTGAACCGCTGAATGTGCCGGCTCCGGAGGTTACCCTGCGTGATGTGCGTTTTTTCAGAGAGTTTCCGGATAAGCAGTTCTACAAAAAACCGCCTTACACGCTTTTAACCGAGGAGTCGTTTTTTGCGGTGGAGCAGATCGTTAAGCAACAGCAGGAGCTCTACACGCAGTTTGTTGACCGGGTGGGTGCGCTGATCACAGCGACGGATCGCCGGGAGGACATTCAACTGGTTATTTTTTCCGATGCCGATGAGTATGCGGCTTATGTCTGCCGGAGCGCGCCGGATATTAAAGGGAGCGTCGGGTTTTATAATGTAGCTCAGGATCAGTTGGTGGTGCTTCATCAGCGCGATGCCGACTGGGCGGCCGAGGGGCGCCGGAAGATTGCGGAGATCGAAGAGCAACAGCGCGGCCAGCTCAAAACGGAGAGAGAGCGACGGCGGTTCGCGCAGTGGAAGCAAGAGAACGAAGGCCGGTTGCGGGCTCAGGCGGTAGAAAGCACGCGCAGAGCGATCCGTCATGAAGGGGCGCATCAACTGGCGTTCACCCTCGGCGTCCAGAGCCCATTCCAGAGAGGTCGGGGCTGGGTGTCTGAGGGGCTGGCAACCTTTTTCGAAACCGACAAGCCCGGCGGCGCGAATGACAGTCGCCTGGATGAACTCAAGTCGGCTTTGGCGGGCGGCCAGCTTGTGCCTCTCCGACTGCTGCTGGCCATGGAACGCTGCGAAAGCGCACGGGACTATGCCGAAGCCTGGTCGCTGACCTGCCTGTTGATGCAACCGGAATACCGTACCGGATTTTTTAATTATCTCGACGAGTTGCGCCGCCACCCCGCGCCATTTTCCGGCGATCCGGAGGATGGCTTGTGCCGCTTTCTGCCGTTCGGCCCGGAAGAACTGGAGTCACGCTGGCGGGCCTTTATCAGTAAGTTGTAAGAAAAGGCACAGTAGCACCGGAATTTCGCAAAACCTTGCCACTCTCAGTCAGGCGCTCTGACAGTTGACTCACCAGAGGAATCAGGTCCGCCGCGCACCGGCCATACGTAGCCGTAGTAGGACTTATTATAGAAGTATGCGCCGCCATTGCTCATATTCACATACCATGCGAAGTTTGCATCGTGCGCGAAGGTGGTGCTTGACCAGTAACCGCTGGGTTCCACGCCGGTGAACGGTGTCCCTCCGGTTCCTTCCCATTCTCCAAAAGGAATTCCTTCTTTTCGGAAGAGCGAATCTAATTCGGCCTCGCCGCCATGACGACCGACCGCTGGCAGTCGCCAGTCATTGTATCCGGCTATTTTAAGTTTATTGCAGTATTTCACGGCCTTTTCCCACTTCATCCGGCCATACACAGCTTTCTTCGTCCACATTAGCCCGGTTGCCTTGTCTGTAACCGTTCCGTCTCCATTGTCAACGTAGCTTCTTTCCTCGGTAAATAGCGTGCAGTTTTTGTGAGTTTTCGCGGCGGCCAGTTTTTCTGAAGCTCCTAGCGGGGTTCCGCACATGATGCAGACGTTTGCGAGTTCGCGTTCCGTCTTGATTTTTTCCCTTCTGGCCTCCTCCGCCAACGCCGCTGTTGCGGCGAGCTTTGCTTCCTCCTCCCGCCAGGCATCTTTTTCCTGATCTCTTCTTAGTTTTTCATCATGCCGCAACTGTTCATCTGCAGTCATAATGAGTTCAGAGGCGGCTGTAACATCGCGGTACATGAAAAACGCCGCTTCGTGGCCTTCTTTGAATTGTCCGCTCGCAATCAGCGGTGTCACGATCTCCTCCGCTGAATGGGGCGAGATGCCGATGACAAGCCAATACGGGTTGTATTCTTTGTCCGACCGCCTCATTTCAGTCGGAATCCCGGCCGAAGCCAGTCCGGCGGATGCAGCTTTTAGACTTTCTTCGCTATCATAAAAGATGATCAGTCCGGGTGATCCTGATCCTTTGTATGTGTAGAGATAATCGCGCATGGCTATGTTTTCCCCGCTTTGATTCAGTTTTCAGCGGGCTAAACTTTCAATTTCCGAATTTAATGCGGCGGACCGAGGACGGCAATCCGGAATTGCTTTGACTTCCAAGTTCCTTCCACGGGAGAGAGGCGTAGTTCCTCGGCCGTAACGGGTTCCAATGCCTGGAACACAATTTTCCAGACATCGGAAAAATAACCCCGCATGTTTTCAGGCCTTGGAAATTTTTCTGAAATCAGGCGAAGAGTCCGGGGTGGGGCTGAGACTTTTTGTAATAGCCGAACTGCTGTTCCAGTTCGTACAGGCATTCGGAGTTGTTTTCCTGTTTGGCAATCGGGATCGCTTTTTTGACCGTTTCCATTGCGGACTTGAAGTTGCCGGTTTCCGCTTGCGCGGCAGCTAAGGTCATAAAGGTCTCCGCATCGTTGGCACCCAGCTTGATGGCCCGTTCAATCAATTCCAGAGCTTCGACGCCGTCGCGTGACTTAAAGTTACGGTCAGTTGCCAGCCTCCAGGCTATTCCTTTGAGGGTCTCAGGTGAGTTCAACTCGTCGGCGTTTAATTCCAGAGCGGCATGGTGCAGTTCCGTCAACGTCTTATCGAGCTCAATCCCTGCTGCAGAGAATTTCTGCTCGATAGAAACTTTGTCGACGGCTTTGAGATAGGCTTCGCGCGGGGTAATGATGCCACCTTGAACCAGATTAAAGAGGCTGTCGGTGAAGGAGCGCATGCCGATGTTGTAGCCGGTCTGGATGGCGGTGGGCAGATGGTGGGTTTTCAAGTCGCGAATGTTGGCGCGTACACCGGAGGTTGCCAGCAGAATTTCGGCTGCGGCAACCCGTCCGCCGTCTATCCGTTTGCAGAGGGTCTGGGCCACAACTCCCGTCAGCGTATTGGCCAGCAGGGTGCGGATCTGATTTTGCCGGTCGCCGGGAAACTTATCAATGATACGGTCGACCGTAGACGTGGCGGTGTTGGTGTGCAGTGTGGCAAACACCAAGTGACCGGTTTCGGCGGTTTCGAGCGCAATTTCAGTGGTTTCCAAGTCGCGCATTTCACCGAGGAGTACAATATCCGGATCTTCACGCAACGCCGCCCGCAGCGCGGCCGAAAAACTCCGGGTGTGGCGGTGTACTTCGCGCTGATTGATCAGGCAGGTTTTAGATTGGTGCACAAATTCGATCGGGTCTTCGACGGTGATGATGTGTTCGGTGCGCGTTCGGTTAATAAGGTCAATCATCGCCGCGAGAGTGGTGGATTTTCCGCTTCCGGTTGGGCCGGTGACGATAACCAGCCCTTTGGTGTTCATGCACAGCTCGCGCAACACACCCGAAAAGCTGAGGCCAAGGTCTTCGAGCGTGGGCACCCGAGTGGGAACGGAACGGAAGACTCCGCCTACCCCAAAGGTGTCGTGAAACGCATTGACGCGAAATCGTCCGGCGCCCTCCAGCGTGTAGCCGAAGTCGGTGTCGAGGATGCTGTCGAGTTCATGGCGGCTCTTTTCCGGCATGATTTCTTTCAGCATGACTTCCGCATCCTCTGGGTCGACAACCGGCAGGTCCGTAAGAAAACGCATTTCGCCGTCGACGCGGATACAGGGGTGGTGGCCGGCGGAAAGGTGCAGGTCGCTGGCACGGCGTTCTACGGCTAATTTCAGCAGTTCATCAAGTGCATTCACATTATGCTCCTGTCCAGTTTGCGGGGCGATCCATCTTAACAGCCCGTAAAATAGCAGGATGCATTCCAAAACAGTACCAAAAACTGCTATTTTTAAAAGAGGTAAAGCCTTGACGGCAAAGCCTCTTTGCTGATTAATGCTTGCCTTTCGCGTATATTGGAATTTTTGTATCTTCCTCAGAAATCGGAGTTTTTCATGGTCAAGAAGAAAGCAGTTGCTGTAAAGAAATCGGTAAAGAAAAAACCGGCTCCGGCCGCCAAAAAAGCCCCCGCCAAAAAGGTTGTGGCCAAAAAAGCTCCGTCCGACAAGAAGGCCGTGGTCAAAAAAGCCCCCGCTAAAAAAGAGGTGGCCAAAAAAGAACCGTCGAAAAAAGAACTGGTGAAAAAATCTGCGGCAGAAGCTTCGAAAGTTCCGCCCAAAAAGGTGCGCCTTCCTAAAATCTCGATACCGAATGAGGAGACAACGGAACATCCGGAACTGGATGCCATGACGCCGCAGCAGGGGGATATTCCGGTTTCGGTGATGCTGCGTGAAGAGCGTAACGAAAAAATCAAAGAGCTGATCGCGCTCGCTTCTGAACACGGCTTTTTGACGCATGAGGACATCGAAGAGGCTTTGCCTGAAGATCTGGTGGTTCCGGAAGATGCGGAAAAAGTCGTCGCCCTGCTGAGAAGCATGGAAGTGGAAATCATTCGCTCGGACGATGTTGAAGAATTTAAGGCGCGCATGGAAAAAGAGGAGCGCGAAAAACAGAGCGCCCGTAGCGATGTGCTCGACGACCCGGTTCGCATGTATCTCAAGCAGATGGGGCAGGTTCCGCTGCTCACCCGCGAGCAGGAAGTGGAAATTTCCAAGCGCATTGAAGAAGCCGAACAGAACACCACCAGCCTGTTTAACCGGATCGGCTGCGCAACCGAAGCCTATTTAGGCGTTATCGAAAAGATTGAAACCGGGAAACAGCGCTTTGACCGGGTCGTCAGCGACAAACACGTTGAATGCCGCGAAGACTACTTCGGTGCGCTGCCGAAAGTTCTGCAGGGCATCCACCGCAATCAGGAGCTGGCTGGCAAATATTTCCTTGAGTCTGTTCACGGGAAGAGCAAGGACGCCCGCGAGAAAAGTCATAAGATGTTCGAAGGCGCGCAGGCGCGTCTTGCTGAATACTTTGGCCAGTTGCACTTCAAGCAGAAGGCCATTGAAGATATCGTTCCGCAGGTCGACCCGCACCACAAAGAAGTTCACGATCTGCTGGCCGAGCTGGCAAAGCTCGAAAAGAGCCGCTCAAAAACCGCCGACGAAAAAATCCGCGAGACCCGCAAACGCTTGCGCGAACTCGAAGAAATCGTCCACATGGAGGCTGCGGTTTTCGTCGAGCACCACCGCCTGCTGCGCACCTGGCTGCGTAAAGGCCTTCAGGCCAAGACCGAAATGATCGAAGCCAACCTGCGCCTCGTCATCAGTATTGCCAAGAAATACACCAATCGCGGCCTTTCTTTCCTCGACCTCATTCAGGAAGGCAACATGGGCCTGATGAAAGCCGTCGAAAAATTCGAATATCGCCGCGGCTACAAGTTCAGCACCTATGCCACCTGGTGGATCCGTCAGGCCATCACCCGTTCCATCGCTGACCAGGCCCGCACCATCCGTATTCCGGTGCACATGATCGAGACGATCAATAAACTGCTGCGCGTTCAGAAAACGCTGTTGCAGGAGTTTGGCCGCGAAGCCACGGCGGAAGAGCTGGCCGACGAAATGGAACTGCCGGTCGAACGCGTGCGAGCCATTCTTAAAATCGCCCAGCAGCCGATCTCTCTTCAGGCTCCAATCGGCGACAGCGACGACACCAGCTTCGGCGACTTCATTGAAGACAAATCGGCCGAGAATCCGGCCGAAATGACCGCCTTCAGCCTCCTGCGCGAAAAAATCGGCGACGTTCTCGAAACGCTCACCGCCCGCGAGCAGGAAGTTCTCACTCTGCGCTTTGGTCTGGCCGATGGCTACCCTCGCACACTTGAAGAAGTGGGACGCCAGTTTAATGTAACCCGCGAGCGCATTCGTCAGATCGAAGCCAAAGCGCTCCGCAAGATGCGTCACCCGACTCGTATCCGGAAGCTCGAAGGCTTCCTCGAACAGGGACGGTAAGCCGGAAGTTTCCGATCCTCGGAAGATCTACTTCTTCCGCAGCAGAACCGCCTTGGCTGACGTTCCGGTCAGGCGGTCGTTGAGCTCCAGCAGTTTGTCGTAGTCGCCGGGAAGAATCACGGCGGCATTGAGTTGCGCCTGCTGGGAGATGAGAATCCGTCCGGGCGCTGCCGAAACCTTCACCTCGACAAAGCCGGCCCCGGCAGGGAGTTCGGTGCGGAATGTTTCGGGCGCAAGCACTGGCACCCATCCTTCGGGCAGGGTAATTTCATACAGGAAGGCTCTACGGATCGGCCTTTCGATGTAGAAAGGATTCTCGCGGCGGCTGGCTTTCAGGTTGAGCAGGTCGCCGAGTCCTTCCGGCAGATTCAGATACATCCGGTCGCCGTCGCGCACGGCGTAGGCGGGCAGGCGGGCGGCAAGCTCGATTTGCCCCGGATAGGTGAAGGAGGTCTGAAGTTCTCCGGCGGCTTCGGCGGATTGCGAAATCTGGCTGAGCAGACCTTGATGCGCGCGCCGCCGTTCTTCCGGCGTGAACTGAGCGAACTCTTTGTGGAATTTTTCAAACTCCGTGCCGGAGAGGATTATTTTTTTGGTCAACTCCACATCACCGGTCTCGGAGAGGTTGAGCACAAGGCCGGTTTCAACGGCATCGGGAAGTCCCGTTTTCGGGATTTCAATTTTTCCGTTACTCAAATCAATGGCGGGCTGACCGTCATGGGCCAGCACACCCGGCTGGGCGTATTGACCGCTATCGCCCAGATAAACGGTTTTTTTGTCGTCACCGGTTGCCGCGACGAGGACGGTGTCGAAGAAACTGCGTTGCAGGACATTCACGACCGGTGTGCCGAAGCCCTCGGCGCGCGGCAGACTGGAGGAAAGGATGAAGCGGGGCTTGAGTCCAGCGGCGTCGAGCAGGGCGTAAAGCAGAACGGCGCGGTCGGTGGTGTTGCCGTAGCCTTCGGCCAGCACCTGATCGGCTGGCGTGATTGCGGAGAGCGGCAGGGCGGCGAAACCGGGACCGGCTTCGCGGACGGTGCGGTCGACAAAGTCGCGCAGGACAGTGATTTTCTCAAGACGGGTTTTCAGCCCTTTGGTCAGCTCACGCGCCTTAACCTTCGCGGTCTTATCTTTTCCCGCGGCGGCAGTCAGTGCTTTTTCAACCAGCGAGGCATAGCCGGCGGTATCGCCGCAGGAGAGCAGTACGGCCGGTCTATAAACCCAGTCCGGCGGCAAACGGTCTTCTTTTTTGACCATATCGCGGTTCTGCGTGGACCACTCGTGAATGACTGTTCCGTTTCCGATCCGGGTGCGTCGCACGATGGTGAGCGGATCGGTGTTGTTGATTTTTAGATCCAGTTTATAGGGAACCTCGATGCGGACGGTTTTGCTAACCAGCGGGTTGAGGTCTGAAAAATATTCCGCCGCCGAAAAGAAAGGCAGGCCCTGGCAGATACTGCTGACGCGGTATTCAATGATGCTGCCGACCTCAACGCCGGGTAGGTTGGCCACCATGATTTTTTCCGCTGGATAGCGCGGAGCGTCGCCGGCCCACTTGGCGTCCATGACGTTGACCTCTTTACCGGGATCAATGTTCCGCACTTTTCCGTCCGGCGAGGTGACGGTGGCGCTTTCCAGAATGACCTGTTCCATGGCCGGGTTGTAGGTAAATTTGATGTCGGACAGTTGTTTCTTACCGGCGTAAGTGAGCACCTGCTGCCGGACGGTGCGCTCCTCTTTCCAATGATTGGAATCGCGGAGGGTGTACTGAACGGTTTCGCTGAGCGTGGCGAGGTCGGCTTTCGCCGGAAAGCCGCCGCGCTCAAGAATCACCCGCTTGCGGGCATTGCGCTCGGAAGCCTTCAGATTCTGTTTGAGCGTCAAATACTGTGCGGGGCTGAACTCGACCGTGCGCAAAAGAATGTCGGCGCGGCTGACGAGCAGGGTGTTCGTCGCTGTAACGGAACGGGTGATGTAGAGCTCCGGTGTGTCGATGGTTTCGTAGGCCGGCAGCGCGGCGGGGCTCAGTCCGCTGTGGCTGAGGTCGAGCCGGACGGTTTCGGCGATGCCGCAGGTGAAGCCGGTGTTGAGCGGATAGCGGCGTTTATCCAGACCAATGCCTTCGCCGATCACGCGCCCGAAAAGCCCAAACTGGTTGATGAGTGTCGGTACCTGCAGCAAAGAATTTTCCGGTCCGGTTGCCAGCGCGTTCTCAATTTCAAAATCGAGGGTGACTGAGAGCGGTACGGTGGTGTTGCGGACTTCTTCGGGGCTGACGGTCAGCTTCAGCAGGCGGGCGCCGCCGCAGGCCTGTTTGAGGCGCTCTTCAAAATAAGGCATCCGCTCTTCCGGTTTAAGCGCGGCGAGGCGCCCGCGATAGGCGGTGTCGTTGATGCCGTTAAGCGAAAGAACTGCTTTGGCGGTGATGAGCCGGGAGTCGTCGAGTGAGGCGTCGATATCAATGGTGAGCAGATTTTTTTCGGGCGGCACAACGGGCGAGGTTTGCAGAGTTTCGCCCTGCGGCGTGGCGACCAGATAACTGCGGTAGGAAAGATAGGCCGGGAGCATATCGCGTGTATTTTCATTGGTGGAATCCATCAGCTGCCATGTTCCATCATCATTGCGAACGGCCGTGATGGCGTGGTTGAACCACGGCTGAGGAACTTCCGGATCTTTCTTCGGGCCGACGTAAATCAGGACGGGGCGGGCATCGAACCCGGCGAGGCGCAGCATGGCGACGAGCAGGGCGGCCTTGTCGCGGCAGACTCCGTAGCGGTTGTCGAACGTGAGCGAAACATCGTGCGGTTCATAGCCGGGCGCCTCGTTTTCGACGGTGATGCCCATATAGCGCACATCCTGTGAGACGAAGCGGAAAATGGCCTCGATTTTTTTCTGCCGGCTGGTCAGCCCTTCCGTTAGCTCGCGAACTTTGCTTTCCATAGCCGGATTGACGGCGTCGAGGCGCGGCTTGGAAAGTTCCCAATACCATTTGGAAAGCGTTTCCCAGTCGGGGATGGTGCTGAGCAGGAGGCGCTGCACGACCGTATAACGTTCAGGCATTTGGGGCTCATCGAACATTCTCGGCACATTACACACTTCCCACGTGTAGAGGATGCGGTCGCCGTTTTTCTCCGTCCGGCTGGTGACGGTGCCGGGAATCCCGGCCTTAAGTTCGATGCGCGCCAGCGGCAGGGCGGCAGGGGCGTCCACCGTATAAACCGCGTGGCGGATTGGATAAGGCTCTTCGAGTGTGAAAAGTTCGCTCCATGTGTTGGGGACAACGGTCTTGGTCTGTTCGCCGGAGATGGTGTAACGAAGAACGTCGCCGATGCCGAGGTCGGGGATTGTCAGTTTGATGTCTTTTTGAGCGGGATCATAGATATTGGCATCCATCTGTCCCTGATTAATGGCTTCGCGACTTTGGGCTGCGAGGTCAACTGGAATGGTGCGCCCGTCCGGCTTGATGACTTCGGCGCGCACGAAACGCATGGTGCCGTAGTCGGTGCTGTAGCCGATGCTGATGCTGGATTCGTCCTGTCGGCCTTTTTCGGTCAGAATTTTGCAGGCCGTGTCAGTGATATACTTTGAAGTGCCGTTAGTTTGGTACTGTACGCGCGTTTGATTTTCGACCATCAGAATATCGGCATTCGGATACGTTGCGGCGGAGCGCGCCTCGCCGACAAGCGTTTCGCGGGCAATCAGTTCAGCCGATAGGTCGATCTGCGTAAAAGCCAGCCCGGCGCTGAGAATAAGCAAAGCAGTTAAAAAAAGTTTTTTCATAAGGCTCCCGAGTTTTAAAGGCAGACAGACTAGCGGCATGTGGTGTTCAATACAATCCCGCTCTCAAATCGTAAACTCATCAAAAACATCTGTCCAAAACAGAGGGGTACCATCGGCGCGATTTTATGGAAGGGAAATCGCCGATGAAAAAATGGATAAAGATCGCCGGGCTGTTGCTGGTTCTTATACTGCCCGTCGCGGTGCAGGGCTGTACAGAAGCCCCGTAATTCCGGCTCGACTGGCAAATAAAATAATGGTGTCCTTCATTCTCCCCGCGAGGGTATTGCTGAATGGAGGATTTAGGATGAAAAAGGTATTAGCCGGGTTGTTGCTGGTTTTTTTGCTGCCCATCGCGGTGCAGGCCGAGGATTACACCTACACAATAACTAACAATACGATCGACATCACCGGCTACATCGGCACCAACACTGCGGCAACCATCCCGGATACGATTAACGGCCTGTCGGTCAACAGTATTGGAACGAACGCGTTCGCTTACTGCACTAACCTGACCAGCATCACGATCCCCAACAGCGTCACCATCATCAGGAGTTCTGCATTCCGGTCTTGCACCAGCCTAACCAACTTCACGATCCCGAACCGCGTCACCAGCATCGGGCCTTCTGCGTTCTACGGATGCACCAGCCTGACCAGCATCATAATTCCCGACAGCGTCACCGCCATCTGGAGTTCTGCGTTCAACGGTTGTACCAGCCTGACCAACTTCACGATCCCGAACCGCATCACCGATATTAGAAATTCTACGTTCAACGATTGTACCAGCCTGACCAGCGTCATAATTCCCAACAGCGTCACCAACATCGGGGACTGGGCGTTTATGAACTGCGCCAGCTTGGCGGGCATCACGATTCCCGACAGCGTCACCAGCATCGATGGTTCTGCGTTTTACGGTTGCGCCAGCCTGACCAGCGTCACAATCCCTGACAACGTCACCATCATCTGGAGTTCTACGTTCTACGGATGCACCAGCCTGACCAGCGTCACAATTCCCAACAGCGTCACCAACATTGGGAGTTATGCGTTCGCTGCCTGCACCAGCCTGACCAGCATTATGATTCCCGACAGCGTCACCAGCATCGGGTCTTATGCGTTCCAGAATTGCGTCAGCCTGGGCGGCGTCTATTTCTCCGGCAAGGCCCCCGGCGTTGGTATAAATGTGTTCTCCGGTGCCAACAACGCGACTGTCTATCACTTTTCAGGAACCATAGGCTGGCCGACGGTTTCAGGCTTGTGGGCCGGTCGTACGACCGCGCTGTGGCTTACCGTTAACGGCGGGGCCGACGGGGGCTCCTATACCAACCTGCAAGCGGTAACGATTATAGCGAATGCCCCGGCGGCTGGGATGACCTTTAACCGGTGGATCGGCAACACACAGCCTGTGGCGAGCACCACTTCTTCAACTACCACGGTTGCTCTGCCGGCGGAGGCTGTCACCCTGACCGCGACGTATATAAATCTTCCCGGCTACTACACATTGACGGTCAACAACGGCACTGGCGGCGGGGCGTACACCAGCGGAACGCAGGTGGCGATCTCGGCGGGTGATCTAAGATCCGGGGTTACCTTTAAAGCGTGGATCGGCGATACGCAGTACGTGAATAACGTCACCTACACGAATGCCTTGGTCACCCTGTCGACCAATCCGGTCAGCCTGACCGCGACGTACTATTACGCCCTGACGGTCAACAGCGGTACCGGTGATGGTTCGTACACCAACAGACAGCAAGTGGCGATTGCGGCGGATGCTCCGGCCGCCGGAATGACCTTTGACCGGTGGACGGGAGACACACAATATGTGAACAACGACACTTACACGAATGCTCTGGTCACTATGTCGACCAATCCGGTCAGTCTGAGTGCGACGTACAAAATTCTGCCCGGCTACTACACCCTGACGGTCAGTAACGGCACCGGCGGCGGAATATATTCCAACGGAGTGCAGGTGGCGATTGCGGCGGATGCTCCGGCAATCGGCAAGGCCTTTGTCCGGTGGACCGGCGACACGGCGTATGTGGCCGATTCTAATTCCGCCAGCACCACGGTGACTATGCCAGCGTCGAACATCACCGTGAGAGCGACGTACAAAGACATCTCTTACGTCCTGACGGTTATTACGGGCAACGGCACCGGTTCGTCGTACACCAACGGACAGCGGGTGGCGATCTCGGCGGACCTTCCGGACCCTGGGAAGACCTTTGACCAGTGGACCGGAACCGGTGCGCCGTATTTGGCCAATGTCACCGCCTCAAACACTCTGGTGACTATGCCAGCATCGAACATCGCCGTGCAAGCGAGGTATAAAAACATCACTAACTCCCTGACGGTTAACAGTGGTAGTGGTGGCGGTTGGTACGTCAACGGGCAACAGGTGGCGATTGTGGCGGATGCTCCGGCTGGAACGGTCTTTGATCGGTGGATCGGCGACACGCAGTACGTGAACAACGTCACCTACACGAACGCTCTGGTCACCATGTCGACCAATCCGGTCAGCCTGACCGCGACATACTATTACATCTATGCCTTGACGGTTACCGGCGGCAGCGGCAGCGGTTCTTCGTACACCAACGCGCAGGTGGTGGATATCTCAGCGGATGCGCCGATAACCGGAATGACCTTTGACCAGTGGGCTGGCGATACGCAGTACGTGGCCAGTGTCAGCTCCGCGAACACGACGGTGACGATGCCGGCACAGGCCGTCGCTCTTAACGCGACGTACAAAATTCTGCCCGGCTGGTACACCCTGACGGTCAGCAACGGTACCGGCGGCGGATTATACTCCAACGGAGTGCAGGTGACGGTTAAAGCGGTTGCCCCGGAAGGAACAGCCTTCGACCGGTGGACCGGCGATACTCAATATGCAGCCGGCGTGTTTTCGTTGAGCACGATCGTGACGATGCCAGCGTCGAACGTCGCCCTGACCGCGAGCTGTGTGGACGCCTCGAATGGCGTCGCGAGTGTGGAGTGGGCCGCTTC
>JBAXDG010000034.1:0-16013 GCA_037141075.1 Kiritimatiellales bacterium | reverse complement strand
CCGCCACGCCATTTGCATTTGGCCTGCTGCTTGCGCTTCAGACTGCAGGGGCCATTTGGGTCCAGGCCGTTTTGGTTTTTGCGTTCGCCCAATTTGTGGCAAATGCTTCCAGCCTCATTACGCGTCAAAAGGCTTTGACGGACATCAAAGCTCACCTCGTCCTGTTGGTCTTTTCCGTCCTGTCCGTCCTCGCGCCCCGCATCGCTGATTTCGGCTCCCAAGCCATGCCCGCGTGGATCGCGCCGGTGGCGGCGGTTGCGGCAACCATGCTTTCGCAGGCGCCGCTGTGGGGTGTTGTTTTTCTACTCACCGGCATCGTGCTCGACGCCATGCGCGGCACGGCACCGACCGGTTTGACGGCACAGGCCACCGCGATCAGCGGGGCGAAGAAGGGTGCGGTCTTCAGCGGCGTGTTGATGGCCCTGTTGCAGCTCATTAATTTTATTGGCGGTCTCGGCATCGCAGGCACCTCCATCAGTTATGTCATCATCGGCGCAATCATCTTCCCGCTGGCCAAGACGATCATTGAAACCTTTGATGGCAGCCAATCCTTCTTTGGTCGCGCGGCGAATGCTTATAGCGACCCTGTGCTGTACGCCCGCGGCATTGTTGTCGGCCTCGCGTTTGCGATTGGACTGAACATTGCTTTTGCGTCACTTCCGACCGGAACACGGATCGGCTACGGCGCGCTCTTTGGCGCGGCGACCTTTGGTGGTGTCAGTCTCGTGCGCGACCTGTTTTTCGGCTTTAAATCGTGGCGATACTATCTCGTCGAAGCAGGTCTCGGCGCTTTTATCGGCGCCGCTCTCGGCTTTTACTTCGATGCCTCGCAACTTCCAATCATTGGAACCAAGTTTGAGCTCTACAACAGCTTCGGGCTCGATCCGAAAACCATCGTTGCCCGCTGTCAGGAACTGCGCACCACCGCGCCAAATGAGTTCACCGCACTCATCAGCCGATGGGGGCATATCAAGCTTTCGCCCGCCGCCGGCGGTACGAAAATCCTCTTCAACGAAGCGCTCATGGGTGTAATTGGGTGGGGGATTGCCGCGCCGCTCTTTGCGATCAATAAAGCATTCCTTGCTTCGTTGTTGAACCGCGATGCATCTCTGATCAAGCGGATTCCGACGCGGGCGGGCGTCGCCGAACTCGTCGATGGCACCGTACACGTATTACGCTGGGGGCTTTGGATGGCGCCGATCATCTTCACCTTCCTGCGCCCGATGGCTGAAGCCACGTGGTATAACCAGGACGGGCTCATCCGCACCGTTTTCGCTACCATCAACAGCTTGACGATGGATGCCGCCGGCTTCACCGCCTGGAGCCTGATGGTATTCAGCTGGGTCATCGGTTTTGCGTGGTTTCAGGTTTTAATCTGGTTGGACCACATGGGGTTGCGAGTGGCCACGCTCGTCAACCTCTCCTTCCTCGGCATGGACAAACTCGACGAACGTTGCGCCACCTTTGTCGGCAAGGATGCCACTGTGCGTTTTATCCCTGAAGGGGTTAAGCGCTTCACCACGTGGGCACCGCTTTTGATTCCTTTTTATCTCCCGAAAGGCGACGAGTGGAGCAAGGTTTTCAGTGACGGCCTCGCGGTGCAGGCCTCTGCCGGAAAAGCGGAGTTCGGCTGGGTTGCGCCGGTTGCCGTTTTTGCAGTCGGCACGATCCTCTTTAGGAGTTTACGGAAAAAACGTGAACGCAACGAAGGTCTGGCTGAAACGAGCTTCCGCATCAGCAATAATAACTATGCTGTTGAACTCAAGAAGAGCGGGGAGCTTAACTCGACTCTCACGTCTAAGGGCTATGGCATCACCCGCCCGGCCTTCGAAAACGTCGAGCCGTCCGGACGCATTCTTTATGTACTCGACGCCGACGCCAAAACCGCCTGGCCGATTCTGGGAAATTTCCCGGAGGAACTCTTTACGCCATCGGTCTTTTCGCAGGAAGGTGACGTGATCACTATCGTCAATGAATCAAACGATGTTCGTTCCGTTGTTAAGATTACGCTGCCGAATGGCGAAGATGCGGTGGAACTGTGGGCCGTGAAGATCGAAGATCTTAGCGGTAAGAACCGCAATCTTAAGGTGGTGCCGTATCTTGAGTGGATGTTGCACAGCGCGGGTACCGACCGAAACCACTCGCAGTATAACCGCCTCTTTCCGGAAATGTCGTACCACACCGACCTCAACGCCATCCTCGCGCTGCACCGCTACACCAAGGTGCACGGCATTCTTGCCTCAAGCGTGAAGCCCGAAGGGATTCTTTCCGGTCGCATCGACTTTATCGGCCGCGCCGGCAGCGTCTGGGCGCCGCGCGTTTTCCAAACCTTGGAATTTCAGCCCGCGCTCAACATGGACGCCTATCCGAGCTTTGATCCGATCGGCACCATGCTGCTCGACGCCAGAAACCCGTTGCGCATCCTGATCGGCTGCTGCAAAACCAAGGCGACCGCCGCCGAGTGGATTGGCAAGCATTTGAAACCAGAAATCGATGGGTCATTATCGGGCGTTCGGCAGCCGGAACGCCACCCGCTGATCGGCCACGGCGAAGTGCTGCCGGGTACGCCGGAGCAATACACCGAGTATGTCAACAACGGCAACACGCTGCGCGTGCTGACGCCATTCACGCCGCGTCCGTTTGACCATGCGATGTCGAACCCGCTTGGCCATGTACTGGCGGTTACCAACCGCGGGCTGCACTGCACCGCCAACGGCAACACGCAGCAGAACCGCCTGACCACCGACTGGGCAGATGTGACCGGTTCGCAAATGCCCGCCGAGGCGATCTATCTTTACGACGGGCAGGGTGGGGAATGGTTCTCGCCGACGTATGATCCGCTCAAAGACAATGACGCGACGCACGATGTGCTGTTTGGGCTCGATGGTTCCGCCGTTTTCAAGATGCAGAAAGGCGATCTCCAGACCGAGCTGAGCGCGCATGTGCCGCTCGACGAGCCGACCGGCGTTTATATTCTGAAAATCCGTAATAACGGTTCCAAGGTTCTGAACTTGCGTGTTGCGCCCTATTTTCAAATTGCGCTGGCGCACAGCCCGGAAATGGCCGGCAAGCTCAAGATCGACCGCGACGCCAAAACGGGCGCGATGTATTTTGAAAATCCGCGCAACAGTTTCCGTTCAGGAACCTGCTTTGTGGCGATGAGCGCACCGGTTGAAACCTATACCAGCAAGCGCGGCGAGTTTTTCGGCAAGGGCCGCACCTTCGCCCATCCGGCGATGGTTGAAGGACGAGTTCCAATCGGTGGAAAAACTGCGGACGATTTCCCCGTGGCCGCCATGATGACCACCGTCGAAATCCCGGCGGGCGGCGAGCAGACGATTTCGATCGTGCTGGGGCAGGGCGACAATCGCAAGCAGGCGGAAGCGGTTGTGCAAAAATTCCAATCCTTGGAAAAAAGTTTCCAATCCTTGGAAAGAACGCGCGAATGGTGGCTGGCACTGCAGTCGACACTGGAAATCGAAACCACCGACCCCGAATTCGACGCCTACGTGAAGTGGATGAAATACCAGGCGCTGGCCGAGCGTATCTGGGCGCGCAAGGGGTTTTACCAGTCGTCCGGCGCATTCGGGTTCCGCGACCAGCTGCAGGATACGGTTAATATGATATGGGTCGATCCGAAATTGGCGCGCGCACAGCTCAAGCTGCACGCCGCGCAGCAGTTTCCCGAGGGTGACACAGTGCACTGGTTCTTCCGCCAGCAGGATGGACGATCCGGTTTCCTGTGCCGTTCGCATGCCTACGACAACCTGTTGTGGCTTGGATGGGGCGTGGCGGAATACACCCGCATGACCGGCGACACGACTCTGCTCGACGAGCGTGTGACTTACCTCAAGGCGGAAACCCCGCTGCGGCCGCTGCCGGAAGGTAAGCATGGCATGGGATTTTATCCGTTGCGTTCGCCGAAGGACGACTCGGTTTTTGAACACGTGCTTAAGGCATTTGACTGTGTTTTTGACAAACGTCTTGGGCCGAACGGACTGCCGCTGATCGGGGCGGGCGACTGGAACGACGGCCTTGACGAGATTGGTTCGGAAGGGCGCGGCGAGTCGGTCTGGATCGGCTTCTTCCTGACCTATATTCTGAAAAACTTCCTGAACGTTATCGGGGAGCGTAGCGGCGAAGAACGCCGGATGCATTACGAGACCAGGCTGAATGCGCTGGAAGCAAACATTGAAAAGACGTGGCGTAACGACCGCTATCTGCGTGCGATTCATGACGACGGCACCGAGATCGGCATCGAGGGCGCGGGCTATTGGGAAACCGATGCACTCGGCGGGGCGTGGGCGGTCTATGCTGACATCAATCCCGAGCGCAGCCGCATTGCGCTCGACACCGCGATCCGCGTGCTGGAGCGCGACAATGTGGTGAGTCTTGGATTCCCCCCGCTTCGTGAGGATACGAAGCCGTATCTTGGACGGTCGAGCCGCTATCCGGAAGGGGTGCGCGAAAACGGCATGTATTCACACGGCGTCCAGTGGCTGACGCGTGCCTGCCGCCTTTTGGCCGAACGTTTTGCTGCGCAGGGCGATTCTGAAACGGCGCAGTACTATCGTGATGCGTGTGCACGAATCTGGTACAAGGTTTCGGCGATTTCGCATGTGACCCGAGACGAAATTGAAATTTATGGCGGACAGCCCAACAAGCAGTGCGCCGACTATCTGACGAAGTATGATCAGGGCCGCATGATCTGGAACGGATACACCGGTGCCGCTGCGTGGATGCTGCGGCAGGCCTGCGAAAGCGTGATTGGCGCGACGCTGATTAATAATGACGTGGTGATGCCGGACGATTCAGGTTTGCCGCGCGGCGAACTGAAACTAAAGCGGCTTGACCGCGACGTAAGCAAGAGCCCTCTGGGGAAGTAAGGAAAGAATGATGAAAACAGCCGTGTTAGCCATGATTTTGATGATCTCGGTTTTGGCGTTCGGAATGAGCTGTCAGAACCGGCCGGTAGTGAATGCCTCCGATGCGTTTCGTTTTCCAAAGGTTGGAAAAGAGCACCCGCACATGCATCAGTTATTATCGAACGCGATGGGCTACATTAATCCGGCACATGGGATGATTGATGAGGCGTCCGGCTACCCGGTGGAAGGCTGGAACCACGACCCGTCAAAAGGACTCTTTCTGCGTTCGTTTACGCAACTGACTTCCATCGGCGAGTGGGTCGAATTGCTGGCGAACATTGCGGCGGGCTATGCGGATAATCCATACATCAGCCGTGACGAAGCATTGGAGAAGCTGGAACTGGCCGTGAACAGCCTGCTGGCCGATCAATCAGACCCAACCGTAAGTGCGAAGGGACTGCTTGGAAACTTCCTGGGCTTGGAAGGCGGGAAGCGGCTCGGACCGCTGGGTGAGGAGGTTGAAAAGCAGGCCTTTGTTGATGCCTTCGGGGCGGAAAAGGCCGAAGAGATTTGGCGGGCGTTGACCGAGCGCAAGTGGATCGTTCCGCAACGTAACGATACGGAAGGGAAGATCAAACGTGTGGGTGAATACGGCTCTGAATATTTTACCGGTGCGCTGGAACCATTTGCGGATGATGACACGAAGTACAAGATCATGGAGCTGCTCGATGAACGGGTCGTGAAGATTATTTTTGGTGACAATGTCAATCTGACCTCTTCGATTGGCAAGTCGATTGGAGCCCTGTTGCATCCGAATGTGAAGGATCATCCGCGGGCCGTTGCGCTGCGCGAAAAGATGGAACGATTCATCGCTGCGCAGAAGGCTGGCTACGAGCATCTGTTCGATCACGAAAGTGACACTTTTATCTTTGGTTGGAATGCTTCCACGGATCAGTTTGTCGGCTGGCCAAGCGGCGGGGGCGGATGGGTGGTTGGGCACCAGAATTATTTCATCAATGAGTTTCGCGGACCGTTCATGTTCTGTCTGCTTCGCTACGATTGGCCGATCAACTCGGTGAAGAATTCCGGATTCAAGATCAAGCCGTACCGGATGCAGGACGGCACCGACCGCTATTCGCTGGCTTCGTGGAGCGGATCAGCTTTTCAGGGATGGGGGCTCAGCTTGTTCATGCAGGAACTGGCTACACCGGGGTGGCGGATGAATTTGGAAAACAGGGTCGACATCGAACTGGACTACGCCAAGCGCAAGGGCAATCCCGGTTTCCTGACCGAGTCGTACAGCGGAAATGGTGTAGAATATACCGGCGATGTCGGCATCCCGGATATGGCTGTGACCGGCCAGAAGCGCATTACGGATGCGCCATCGCTTTACACGCTGGGCGTGGCCTACATGATTGCGCCCGAAAAGATCGAGGCATTTCTGGCTGCGAACTGGACCGCCATAACCAAGCTTTTCACCGACCATGGGCCGTGGGAGGGCTGCAACACCACCGGGCAGAAGGTGATCGAGTTTCAGACCTCGGCGCACACCCTGTCGCTCATTTTAGGCGGAATCGGTTCGGGCGACGACAACATGAAGCGCTATTTGCAATTCCACGGCTTGGAAAACAAGTTGGCGGCCTTCAACCGGCCGGGTGAGGCCATCAACTTCCTCGACGAACGTGTGAAACTGGTTTCCTGGACTGCGGCCGGCGACCAGCTCATTCCGCAACGTGACAAGGACAGTTTCCAGATTCGCGGCGAGCAGGTGCGTACCGGAGGCATCACGGTCGTGGTTCCGCAGAAAAAGGGAGTGAGCCTTTCCAACGGTATCCTGAAGATCCGCTACTGCGCCGCCGATCCGATTGAAAGAGCCGTTATCACCCTCAAGCGCGCGTCTGATCTTCCGATCAAACCGATGGTTTATAAAAACGAGATCTACACCCGTTTCGATGTAGCCATGGGTCATGAGAATACGATCGAAATTCCAATGCCCGGAACGCCGGGGCTGGAAAACATCAAGGAACTGATTCTGGTCTACGGCAGCGCCGATGTCGTCGCTCCCATCGACCTGACGATCACCGGGTTTGAGTTTGTGCCCGCGAAGTAGCCGGGTTTTTAAGAAAAAAGCGGTAAAATGAATGTAAAGATTTGTATTTCTCTTTTAATCGCAGTTGCCGGTCTGTCGGCGCACGCGGATAAGGTCGAGTCGCTTCTGGCGCAAATGACGCTGGAAGAAAAGATCGGCCAGCTGACGCTGTTATCGAGCAAATGGGAGGTCACCGGTCCCGTGGCAGGAAAGAGCTATGTCGACGAGGTGCGAAGCGGCCAGTGCGGCAACATTTTCAACGTGCCCAAAGCCGAATATGTCCGGCAGCTGCAAAAAATGGCTGTCGAAGAGACGCGTCTGGGGATTCCACTGCTGTTTGGTTATGATGTGATCCATGGCTATAAAACTATTTTTCCGATTCCACTGGGGCTGGCTTCTTCGTGGGACATGGATGCGGTGGAGCGGTCCGCGCGAATCGCTGCCGTCGAAGCTGCCGCCAGCGGCATCACTTGGACTTTTGCGCCGATGGTTGATATCGCCCGCGATCCGCGCTGGGGACGGATTGCCGAAGGGACGGGAGAGGATACCTATCTCAGTTGCGAAGTGGCGAAAGCCAATGTGCGCGGCTTTCAGGGCAATGATCTTTCCGATCCATTCACGGTGGCGGCCTGCATGAAGCACTTTGCGGCCTACGGTGCGGCGCAGGCCGGGCGCGACTACCATACGGTCGATATGTCGGAACGCATGTTGCGTGACACCTATCTGCCGCCGTTCAAGGCAGCGCTCGATGCCGGGTGTGTCAGTGTCATGACATCCTTCAACGAGTTTAACGGGGTTCCGGCCTCTGGAAATCCATTCCTTTTAAAAACCATCCTGCGCGATGAGTGGAAATTTGATGGCGTGGTGGTGACGGACTACAACTCGATTAATGAAATGATTGCGCACGGTTCAGCTGCTGACCAGGCCGATGCGGCGGTGCAAGCGCTGGCTGCGGGTGTTGATATGGATATGATGAGTTCGGCTTATCTGAAACAGCTGAAACGGCTGCTGGCGGAAGGGCGCGTGACGATTGAACAGATCGACCGGTCTGTCCGAAACGTACTGCGCCTGAAAGAAAAACTGGGGCTTTTTGACAATCCGTACCGCTATTGCGATGAGCAGCGCGAGCGGAATCTTCATTGTGCCGCACCCCATCTTAAGGCCTCCCGCGAAATCGCCGGCAAGTCGATGGTGTTGCTCAAAAATGAAAAAAATCTTCTGCCGATGAAAACAGGGAAACGAATTGCCGTGATCGGTCCGCTGGCTGAAGCGCAGAAGGATTTGCTGGGAACCTGGCATGCGCGCGGCGATAAGGAAATGGTGACCTCGGTTCTGGATGCGTTGATCCAGGTCAACGGAAGCAATCGGGTTGAATTTGCCGAAGGATGCGGCGTGACAAACAATGACATCACGGGGTTCGCTGGTGCTGTGGCGATTGCCGGAAAAAGCGACCTGGTCGTGATGGTGATGGGCGAAACCGCCAACATGAGTGGTGAGGCGGCCAGCCGGACGAGTATTAATCTTCCGGGAGTCCAGACGGAGTTGCTGCGGGCAATCAAGAAGACCGGGAAGCCGATTGTGCTGGTACTGCTCAACGGGCGTCCGCTGGCATTGGAGCAGGAAGCCGGGATGGCCGATGCAATTTTGGAAGCCTGGCATCCGGGTACGGAGGGCGGCAAGGCCGCCGCCGATGTGCTTTTTGGAAAAATCAATCCATCGGGCAAACTGCCGGTCACTTTTCCGCGCAACCTCGGGCAGGTGCCTATCCACTACAACATGAAAAACACCGGACGGCCGTTAGCTCCGGCGGCGGATAAACCTAAATTTCAATCCCGCTATATCGATAGCCCGAACGATCCGCTTTATCCGTTTGGATTCGGCCTCAGCTACACCGATTTCAAATATTCGGAAATCACGCTGGATAAATCCGAAATCAAACCAGACGAAACCCTGACCGCATCGGTGATGGTTTCCAATGCCGGGAAAATTGATGGGGAAGAAGTGGTGCAGATGTATATCCACGATCTTGTCGGTAGCGTTACCCGCCCGGTTAAAGAGCTGAAGGGATTTAAGAAAATATTCCTGAAGGCTGGCGAGAGCCAAACCGTCGAGTTCAGTATCGGCGAAAAGGAACTCACTTTTCTACGCCGCGATATGACCTGGGGTATGGAGCCGGGATATTTCGATCTGTTTATTGGAACCAACAGCCGGGATGTACAGTCCTCTTCATTTTCAATACACTAGCGACCAAATGAAACGTGACGATGAGATTAATGCTTCTGCGCTGATCGGATTCTATATCGATGAGGATGAAGCAGAAGAAAAAGTTCCGGAAGGGTGGAATAAGTAGAATAAAATGTGCGGATGCAACAGACGAACCGAAATCCAAAGCAAAGATGCCGTTTGAGCCGGCCGGTTAACCAAACAGGAATGTTATGAAAAAAATAGTTTTAACAGGAATCGCGTTGACAGGACTCAGCACATTAGCCGAACAAAAACCCGACATCCTTTTCATGCTGTCCGACGATCATACGGCGCAGAGCATTGGATGTTTTGGAACGATTTTTGAAAAATACAATCCGACCCCGAACCTCGACAAGCTGGCCGAGGATGGCGTGAAGTTTGTGAACACCTTCGTCAATAATTCCATTTGTGCGCCGTCGCGCGCGGCGATCCTGACCGGAAAATACAGCCACAAAAACGGTGTGCGGGCATGGGAAGAGTTCGACGGTTCCCAGCAAACATTCCCCAAGCTTTTGCAGCAGGCGGGCTACTACACGGTGCTGATCGGGAAGTGGCACCTGAAGTCCGACCCGACCGGTTTCGACGAATGGACGGTCCTGCCCGGGCAGGGCGAATATTTTGATCCCAAGTTCCTCGACGCAAAACACGCCATTAAGAACCCGATCCAGGAAAAGGGCTACGTCTCTGAAATCATCACGCGCATGGCGGAAAAGGCCATCCGCAACCGGCCAAAAAACAAACCGCTGGCTATTTTCGTCAACCACAAGTCGGTGCATACACCGTTCCTGTGCGACCCTCGCGATAAGGCTTGGCTTGAAGGCGAAACCCTGCCGGAACCTTCAACTCTGCGCGATACGTGGAAAGGGCGTCCGGCCATCGCCACGGCTCACAACAAGGTTCCCAATATCGAAATGTTGCACAAGAGTTTCGACGAAAACGGCATTAAGCGGAAAGGCAGGGAGCGCTTTAGCGATCCGGTTGAAAAGGATATGACGAAGCAGGAGCAGAATGTCTATCGCTACCAGTACTACCTCAAGTCATACCTGCGTACGGCGAAGAGCATCGACCGGTCGATGGGTGAACTGCGACAGGTGCTGGCTGACGAAAAAATGGCCGATAATACGGTGGTGGTCTATATGGCTGACCAGGGATTCTATCTGGGCGAGCACGGGATGAGCGATAAGCGCTGGGCCTATGAAGAATCGTTGCGCACCCCTCTGATTATCAAATATCCCGGCGGCCTAAAGGCCGCAACGGTGGATGCCTTTGCAATGAATATTGACATCGCTCCGACACTGCTTTCTCTGGCCGGTGTAAAGGTTCCGGTGGATATGCAGGGCCGTAATCTTACGCCGTTTCTTACAGGGAATGTTCCTGCAGAATGGCGCGATTGTGTCTATTACCGTTATTATGATTCCAAGGGGTATAACATTCCCCAGCATCAGGCGGTGCGGACCGATACCTGCAAGCTGATCTATTTTCCGGTGGCCGACCGTTATGAGCTGTTCGACTTGAAGGCCGATCCGCACGAAATGAACAACCTTGCCGACAATCCCGAATACCGCGAGATGCTTCAGACGATGAAAGCGAAACTTACCGCGGCGAAAAAAGAAGTCGACGATACCGATGAGGATATCTATTCCGTCGTCGGTACGGGTGGGGAATGACGGGATCGACCATACTGCTGTGCGGACTGTTCCTTGTCCTTTTTGGGGGCGCGGCCCGCTCGTCGCCGCATGCCGGGACGGCTGCTTGAACCTGGAGCTGTTCTGGAATGACAAGCAACGGAAAACGCTGAACGTGGTGCCAACGAATAAACGCGCGTGATAAGCCGGGCCTTGCAGGACATCCTGGTTAAATAGCTTTGACAATGTACGGGGTTACATTAGACAATAGACAATATTTAATTAAGGAGGTCCTGATGATTCATCGACTTTTCATGCGCACACTTGGAATGGCCGGATGCGGTGCGGTTGCCGCAAGCTCATTGGCGCAACCGGCGGGCAATCGCCTGAACATTCTTTTAATCACGGCGGATGACCTTGGCTATGAAGCGGTCGGTTGTCTGAATCCCGGGTTGCCGGATCTCACACCCAACCTCGACCGGTTTGCCCGCGAAGGACTGTCCTTCAAGTACGGCCACACCAATACGGCGATCTGCCAGCCGAGCCGGGCAAACATCGCTACCGGGCGCTATGGAACCACCAGCGGCATGATGGGCTTTATCCACCTCAAGAAAAACATTCCAACTATTATGCAGAGTCTGCGTGAGGCCGGATATGCGACCGGTATTTTGGGGAAGGTCAGCCATTCCACGCCGGATATGGACTATAAATGGGACTTTATGCATGACTACGGTGAACTGGGCGCGGGCCGCAATCCGCAACGGTACTATCAATATTGCAGCGAGTTTTTCAAACAGTGCAAGCAGGCGGACCGTCCGTTCTATATGATGGTCAACTCGCACGATCCGCACCGCCCGTTCCATGACCCGAACGGCAAAAAAAAGAACGATGCGGCGGACCCCTCGAAACTGTTTTCTCCGGATGACGTGGTGGTGCAGAAAAATCTGCCCGACCTGCCTCTGGTGCGCGAGGAGCTGAGCCACTATTACAATTCGGTCCGGCGGCTGGACGACACGTTCGGGAAGATCATTCAGGCTCTGGAAGAATCCGGCCTGCGCAACAATACGCTGGTGATGTTCCTTTCCGATAACGGCGCGCCGGTGCCGTTCGCCAAAGCCAATGTGTATCTGGCCAGCACACGGACCCCGTGGCTTGTGCAGTGGCCCGGCGTGGTCAAGCCCGGCGGCACGGATGATGAGCATTTTGTTTCCGCCGTGGACTATTTCCCCACGGTGATGGAGGCGGCGGGGCTGCCAGCTCCGGAAGGCGTTGACGGACGGTCGTTCCTTCCGCTCCTGAAAGGACAAAAACAGGACGGACGGCAGGTCGTGTTCAAGCAGATCGATTACATGATCGGCGGGCCGGCGGTTCCCATGCGCTGCGTGCAGGATAAAAAATACGGCTATATCTTTAATGCCTGGAGCAGTCCGGATGCCCGTTACAAAAACAACAATGAAGGCGACTGCATGAAAGCCATGGAGGCGGCGGCCAAGACCGACCCGGCGATGGCCGAACGGGTGAAAATGTGGCGGCAACGTGTGGTGGAAGAGTTTTATGATCTGGAAAACGATCCCGGCTGCCTGAATAACCTCATCAATAATCCGGAATATAAAGAACCGGCAGAGCAGTTCCGCAAACAGCTTCGCGACTGGATGACCGGAATAAAAGATCCGGTGCTGCAAATGTTTGATGACCGCAATTCGGTCAGCAAAATGCAGGCTTTCCTGAAGAACGGCTATCCGACCAAAGCATCGCTGATGCCGGACGAGCAGCGTAAAAAGAAGAAAGGCGGCGAAGACGAGGAGACATCCGAAAACGTATCGCCCGCGGAAAAACAGGACGTATCGTCCGCGGAAAAACAGACGGATGCGTCGCGGGCAGCGGTGCGCAAGGCGCGCCGGGTTGCCCCGGCGGTCGTTCCAGAATAAAAAAATCTGGAATCTGCCGCCCCGTCTAAAAAAGGACGGGGCATAAGCAAAAAAAATGAAGGCAGCAATCATAGCAACCGTTGTAGCCGGGAGGGTCGTTGCAAACTCAATGGCCAGCACCATCGTCTTTGAAGACAACTTCAATGACGTCACGGCCAACGGATCCGTATCAAACAGTCTTCGGGGCTGGGCCGCAAACGGGGTTCCGTACTGGAACACGACCGTCGGAGTCGGAAACAGCGGCGGCTTTTTTCTGCGGGCAAATAGTGCAATGAGCCGGTACATTGACATCACCAGTGCCGTCACCAACAGCAGAGACTTTCGCCTGACCTTTGACTGTTGGCTTGCCGCCACAACGGTCGGCTTAGTGGATCATGTGGCGATCACCACCGACAGCGGAGCCACATGGAACACCAGCTTTTCTCTGGCGCTCGCCGCGACCAATAACATTGACTATGATGTGGCGGGTTATTCCGGCCCGTACACCATCGACATCGATACCAGCGGCTGGACGGCGAAACAACTGGCCGGATTCGGGATTCGGTTTTCGCAAACATCAACTCTGGCCGCCGACCACTTCAATGTTGATAATGTCCTGCTTTCAAGCGGTCTGCCCTCAAGCTCCGTGCCGGTTGCGGGCGAGGACTTTTATGATATATATCAGGAGAATGTTTTAAACGTTGCCGCCCCGGGCGTGCTGGCTAACGACAGCGACGTCGACGGCAAGCCGCTTTCCGCGGAGCTGGTTTCGGGTGTCAGCCATGGCACGCTGACGTTCAATACAAACGGCGCGTTCAGTTATATGCCGGCAGACGGCTTTACCGGTTCAGACAGCTTCGTTTACAGAGTCTATGCCGGAGGCGCGACCGGCAGTACCGCGACAGTCAATATCAACATATTCAAAGCGGCCGTCGCACGGCCTCCGTCGCGCCCCAACATTCTGATTTATTTTGTAGATGATATGGGCTGGGGCGACTGCCGATCCTACAACACCAATTCGCTGATCCCCATGCCGCATGTCGAAAAGCTGGCGCAGCAGGGCATGAGTTTTCGCGATGCCCACACTCAGGCCTCGCTCTGCGCTCCGAGCCGCTACTGCATTCTCTCCGGAAACTATCCCTGGCGCGGGCGCCAGGAGGGCGGTGTCTGGAATTTCAACGGCAATTCCATGTTTTTGAGCGGCCAGAAATCCATTGCCAATGTGCTTCAAGAAGGGGGTTATGATACAGCCATGTTCGGCAAATATCATTTGGGCGCGCTGGCCTGGCCGAAAAACACAAACGACACATTTTACACAAAGGCCAACTATGACTGGACGACAATGGATTTCTCCCGTCCGCTCACGAATGCGGCCGTTGACCGTGGGTTTAACTATGCGTATCTGCTTCCCGACGGCATGCAGGATGCTCCCTATGCCTATTTTGAAACCGACCGGATCGTCGGCGATACGAACCAGCTGATAAATTGGGTGGGCGGGGTCTATCCCAATACCAACGGGGTTCATGAGATCAAAACGAACTGTGCCGGATTCGGCATGGCGGACTATAAAAGCAATGAGGTCGGGCCGACCCTGACTCGGAAAGCCATCGAATTCATTGAGCGCCATTATCAGACCAACAGGGTGAATGGAACGGACACGCCGTTCTTTATGCACTACTGCTGCCAGGCGGTGCATGAACCGCAGACTCCGCCGCTCCAGTTCGACGGCACTCCCATATCAGGCGTTACCGGTGGAACGGCGCACATGGATATGATGTACGAAGTGGATGTCTCTTTCGGCAAAATCATGGACGCGCTCGAAGCGCGCGGGATGCTCACCAACACGTTGGTCATCTTCACCAGTGATAACGGCGGACGCACCGACTCGCTTGAATTTGGGCAAGATTCCAACTATGGCCTGACCGGCCACAAGTCCACAATATATGAAGGGGGACATCGCGTTCCGTTGATTATCCGCTGGGGCGACGGTACGCCGCTGGGTTCCCGTATTCCGCCGGGAACGTGGGCTGATCAGCTGGTCGGCGTGCACGATCTGTTTGCCACGTTGGCGGAACTGGTTGGAGAGCCTCAGGCCCCGGATCAAGGATTGGACAGTGTCAGCTTCCTGTCCATTTTGCTGGATGGCAATCAGGAAGAAGTGCGCAACTATCTGCTGCACGGACGGTCCGTCACGGCCGAAGGTCTGGAAGTCATCGACAAGCGCCGCGCTATCCGCGAAGGGAAATGGAAGCTGACCACCGACGAAAACGGCAACGCGGCCAATCTTTACAATCTGGCAGTCGATCTTCACGAAACACCGGAGTTCGACCAGATCAATAATCCCGCCGAGGCGGCCCGCAAGGCCCGCATGCAGGCTAAAACCAAAGAAATGCTGGCCCTGAAGGGAACGGCGGGGAGGACGACGCTGGCGCCGGCGTTCGCCGCACAGCTCTATTCCCTGACGGTCACCAGCGGCAGCGGCAGCGGAACGTACACCAACGGACAGCAAGTGGAGATTGCGGCTAGCAATGCTCCGTCCGGGAAGGTCTTTGACCAGTGGGCCGGTGACACTGCGTATGTGAACAACGTCACCTACACGAACGCCCTGGTCACCATGCCAGAACAAGCCATCGCTTTGACCGCGACATACAAAGACGCCGCCGTTTATTACCTGCTGACAACCAGTGCTGGAACCAACGGCGCAGTTTCGCCGGCGAGCACGAATGTACTGGCTGGCAACAGCGCGGACTTCGTGATCACGGCGAGTAATTATTACCGGATCGCGACGCTGACGACCAATGGAGCGAACGTAGCTGGCATGTCGTTTGATAACGGCAGCACGACCACCAACTTTATCTGGAGCAACGTGCAGACTTCGGGTGTATTGGCCGCGACCTTCACGGCACAGGTGACCACCAACGTCCCGGCGCAGGTGCCGTACTCGTGGCTGGAGCAATACGGACTGACCAATTACAACACGGATGCCACGAACGATGTTGACCTTGACGGTCTGACCGCCTGGCAGGAATACATTGCCGGAACCATTCCGAACAATGCCACCTCCGTCCTCAAGGCGGCCCAGAACACCCGCAACGTAATCACCTGGACTCCGGTTACCGGACGAATTTATTCGGTGTACTGGTCGACGAACTTGGTGAAAGGCTTCCAAGCATTGGAAACGAACATTCTGTATCCGCAGGGCAGCTACACCGCCGCACCCCCGGACAGCAGAGTTAACCATTATCAAATCAAGGTTCGGATGCAGTAGAACGATTCTGATACC
>JBAXDG010000033.1:0-17584 GCA_037141075.1 Kiritimatiellales bacterium | reverse complement strand
TGATTCCCATCAAGCCCATGCTCATGGTGCAGACAATCAGGCGCACGCCGCTCTGCTGCGCCTGCGCAATCAGCGCCGGAAGCGGCATGACGTTTTTATGCTTCATGATGCCTTTGATCAGCGCTGGCCCCAAGCCGCCCATATTCATTTTAGAAAGCGTCAGACATTCCGGGCCTTTCGGCATCATCAGACCGAACATTTTTTCGATCAGGTTTTTCTTCGCCGTGACCGGGCCGGATTTACGTAGAATACTGATCCCCCAGAAGGTGAAAAAAAGCGTCACTTCATAACCCGCCGCCGCGGCACCGTTGGCGATGATGAAGGCGGCCATGGCTTTATCGAAGTCATTACTGAATACGACATTGGTCATGGCTCGCTTTCCAGACATTGGAAATCCGCCGGCAACCGGCGCACGCTTGATGACGGTGGCGCGGTACGCTCCCTTTTCTGCCGGTTCCATGCTGACGAGCTCATGGCCGGTGGTGTTGCACCATGCTGGCGCGTCGGCGACGAAGCCGGGGTCGGTCGCGGTGACGCAGACGGCTTCACCCTCTTTGACTTCATCGATCGCGCGTTTGAGCTGAAGAATCGGTCCGGGGCATTGCTGGCCGCAGGCGTTGACGGTTTTGACAAGTTTCATGGACTGTTCCTTTTTGACCACTTCGCCGGAATCGTTTTCAGGTTTATGTTTTTCCGGCATTTCGGCGGACGGTATTTCCATGGTTCGCTGATACGTGGTATAGCCGCCAGTGAGGTTCCGGCATTTAAATCCGTTCTGCGTCAGAATCCGGCAGGCAAGATAGCCGCGCTGTCCCACTTTGCAGAAGACGAGATATTCCTTTTCCTTGGAAAGCTCGCCGAGCCGTTCGCGCAGTTCGTCGACCGGAATATTTTTAGAGCCGGGGATCGTACCGGCGGCTACTTCGCCGGGCGTACGGACATCGAGCAGTTTGCAGTGCGGCGCCGGATTGACGACATCCGCGACGTGGCAGAGTTTGACGTCGCCGCGCAGAGCGTTGGCCGCGACGAACCCGGCCATGTTGACGGGGTCTTTGGCGGAGCCGTAGGGCGGCGCATAAGAAAGTTCGAGCTCTTCGAGATCATAAACCGTCAGTCCGGCGCGAATGGCGACGGCGAAAATATCCATCCGCTTATCCACGCCGTCGGAGCCGACGGCCTGCGCGCCGAGCACCTTGCCGGTTTGCGGATCGAACAACATTTTAATGCTCAGCGGCGCGGCGCCGGGATAATACGACGCATGACTAGCCGGATGAACGTAGATTTTTTCATACGCAATTCCCGCGCGCTTCGCCGCCTTTTCGCTGAGGCCGGTCATACCGATGGCGAGGTTGAAGACCTTGCAGATGGCGGTGCCTTGCGTGTCTTTGTAGTGCACATCGCGGCCGAAAATGTTGTCGGCGGCGATGCGTCCCTGCCGGTTGGCCGGTCCGGCCAGCGGAATCAGCGCAGGCTGACGGGTGACGAAGTCGACCACTTCCACCGCGTCGCCGACCGCATAAATGTTTTTATCCGAGGTCTGCATGCGGTCGTTGACCTTGATGCCGCCGCGCGGACCGAGCTCGAGGCCCGCCGCTTTGGCAAGCGCGGTTTCCGGCTTCACGCCGATCGCGAGAATCGCCACACCGGTCTCCAGCGTTTCACCGGAGCTCAACGAAAGCTTCAGACCTTTCGCTGATTCGCTGAAGCCGGTGACGGATGTGCCGAGGCGCAAATCAACGCCGTTAATTTCCAGTTCCTGATGCAGAATGGAAACCATTTCCGGATCAGCCGGGCCCATCACCTGCGGCGCGAGTTCAATCAGCGCGGTCGCGATTTTGCGGCGGCGCAGCGCTTCAGCCATTTCGAGACCAATGTAGCCGCCGCCGATGACGGTGGCGTGCTGTCCACCTTCCAAGGCTTGGATAATGCGATCCATATCCTCCATGTTACGGAGCGTCAGCACCTTCGGGCTTCCAATACCTGGAATCGGCGGGCGGATCGGTTCGGCACCGGGGCTGAGAATGAGTGTATCGTAGGTTTCGCGATAAACTTTTCCGGTTTCGAGGTTTTTGATTTCGACCTCTTTTTCCGATGGGTGGATGGCGGTGACTTCGTTGCGGGTGCGCACATCAAGCCGGAAACGGGTACGAAGCTGTTCGGGCGTGGTGACCAGCAGACGGTCGCGTTCGACGATTTCACCGCCGATGTGGTACGGCAGGCCGCAGTTGGCGAACGAGACGTACGGTCCGCGTTCGAGCAGAATAATTTCCGCTTCTTCGCTCAGCCGCCGGGCGCGCGCCGCCGCGCTGGCTCCGCCAGCCACGCCGCCGATGATTACAATTTTTTTCGATGCCATGATAATTCCTTTTGTCTCTAACCCTTGAAGTGAAGAAAGGTGCGCAGGTGTTTGCTCATACAGTCGAACAATTTCAGAAAATCGGGATTCTGCAGCGCGCAGTATTTCTGCGTCCCCTCCTTGCGGATAGAAACCAGCTTCTGCTGACAGAGAATCTTGAGCTGTTGCGACATCAGCGACTGGCTGCATCCCAGCTGTTCGAAAAGTTCCGTGCAGGTTTTTTCGCCGCCCGCCAGCAGTTCGATTACGCCCAGCCTCACCGGATGCGCCATCGCCTTGAGCACCTCCGCCGTCATTTCCCGTTCCCGATTATTCATAACACCTCCTAAACATTATTAAATTATAATGTTATAAATTTAAATCAACAAAAATCCTTATTTTTGTGAAATTTAATATACTTACAGCAAATCCTTAATAACTGATTGTATTTATCATATTTAGTTTGCGTTCAGTTTTTAAATTTGTTTCTCTATCCTCCATTCCTCAAAGACGGGGACAAATTAAAGGAAGCATAAATGAAAAAGAAACTGATCATTGCGGCCGTTCTGGTTCTCGCGGCAATCGCAACCGTAAAAGCAACCGAGGGCATCAATCTCATCGGTATCGGGCCGGTTCAGCAAGGAACCGCCGGAGCCGGTGTCGCCTCAGCCAAGGATTCCACCTGGCTTATCCTCAACCCAGCCGGTCTGACTGATGTCGGCAAGCGTGTAGATACTTCATTCCAATACTTTGCTCCGGTGCGAACCATCAACTCCTCCGTCAATCCTGGTGCCGGCGAACAAAAGGATGATTCAGCATTTTTTATCCCCTCGCTCAGCGGATCCTTCGGATGTTGCAACAATAACAACGGGCATATTGGCATCGGCCTCTACGGAACCAGCGGCATGGGCGTTGATTACGACCAGCCGAGGATTCCCGGCCAGCGGGATCGCATGACGGAACTCTCTATCGCTAAAATGACGGCCGTCTATGCGCAGGCCTTTGACAACGGCTTCAGCATCGGCGCCGGACCGGTTCTGGTTCTATCCCGTTTTAAAACCGACATGTTCAACGGCGTCGCCTCTCAGTCCGGAGACTGGGACACGGCAGTTGGTGGCGGAGGCATTATCGGCGCGAACCAGAAGATCGGTAAAAAAATGAAAATCGGCGGAAGCTACATGAGCGAACAGTTTATGACCGAGTTCAATGAGTACGACAAACTGCTGAACAGTTCGCTCAACCTTCCGCAACAGGCCACCGTTGGTCTGGCCTACGATGTACGCACCAATCTCGAAGTAGCGCTCGATTACCGCTGGATTGGCTGGAGCAAACTCGAGACACTCGGCGACCAGTTCGGCTGGGAAGACCAGCGCATCGTCAAGGCCGGACTCACCTGGAAAACCACCGAACGCCTGACGCTGCGCACCGGTATTTCACACGGCAACTCACCGATCGGCAACGATCAGGTTTTTGCGAACTCGCTTTTCCCGGCTATCATGAAAACGCATGTGGCCTGCGGCGCGTCGTATGAATTTGATAAATTCACGCTGCACTTCGCCTACATCCACGGATTGAAGGAAGAAATGACCGACAACAACGCGCCTCCCGCAGGCGGCGGAACCAAAATCAGCATGTACCAGAACAGTGCCACTATAGGTGTCAGCTGGAAATTTTAAAAACCTCCCGTCCGCACAGAGGCCGCTCCGTTACCGGAGCGGCTTTCTCTTTTTAAACCCCCTGTAAAAAATCTGCTGGTCTCTCTGCCGCGTCGGGCTTAAAAACCTCCTTATGCAGCCTAAACCGTCCATTAAAAAACAGTCATGGAAGCCCGGCAATATGCTCTTCCCCGTTCCGGCGGTGCTGGTCAGCTGCGGCGAAACAAAGGAATGGAAACCGAATCTGATCACCATCGCGTGGGCCGGAACGGTCTGCACCAACCCGCCAATGCTTTCGATCTCCGTCCGGCCCGAGCGCTATTCCTACGAAATCATCAGGCAGACCGGCGAGTTTGTCGTAAATGTTCCCACAGCCAAACAGGCTAAGGTAACCGACTGGTGCGGTGTCGTCTCAGGCCGCGAGCACGATAAGTTTGAAAAAACCGGACTGACACCCGCGCCCAGCCTGAAAGTCAAATGCCCGGTGGCTCTCGAATGTCCGGTCAATATCGAGTGCCGCGTCACCCGGACAGTAAACCTCGGTTCGCACGTTATGTTCATCGCCGAAGTCGTCGCCGTCCAAGTATCGGAAGAGCTGATCGACGCCAAAGGAAAACTCTGTCTCGAAAAGGCCGGACTGATTGCCTACGTTCACGGTGCCTATTTCGCGCTCGGCCAATATCTCGGCCACTTCGGTTTTTCTGTCCGCAAACATAAACCTGCACCGACCGGAAAAAGGAAACCGCATGAAAGAAAACAGCGTAGACTCAAAGCGTGAAAACTGGAGCGGCCAGTGGGGATTCATTCTCGCGGCGGCGGGCTCGGCCATCGGACTGGGCAGCATCTGGCGCTTTCCTTACATCACCGGCGAAAACGGCGGCGGCGCGTTCATGCTCATCTACCTGCTTTGCTGCGCTGCCGTAGGTATTCCGGTGATGATCTGTGAAATCACGCTCGGCCGCCACACCCAGCGTAACCCGGTCGGATGCTTCAATCAGCTCACGCCGCCCGCCTCACTGCTGGCGCACTTCCTCGGCGGCGGCATGGTGCTGACCGGCATTGCTCTGCTCTGCTTCCAATCCATCGGCTGGGGCATCACTTCGCTGATTCTCGGCGGACTGGTCTTCTGGAAAAGCTGGCGGATCGTCGGGATCATGGGCGTTATCTCCGGCTTCCTGATTCTCTCCTACTACAGCGTCATCGGCGGCTGGGCCATCGGCTACGTCGCCAAGGCCGCCAGCAACCAGCTCACCTTCGAAACCGTCGCGCAGGCCAAGACGACTTACCTGAATTTCATCGGCAGTACCGGTCTGGTGATCGGCTTCCATTTTGTTTTCATGCTGCTCTGCGTGGTGATCATCTACAAAGGCGTTCAGAAAGGCATTGAGACCGCCTGCAAATTCATGGTGCCGCTTCTCTTCGTCATCATGCTGGTGCTGATTCTGCGCGCTCTGACCCTGCCCGGCGCAAAGGCGGGCGTCAGCTTCTGCTTCACGCCGGACTTTTCCAAACTCACCGCGCAAGGCGTACTGGTCGCGCTCGGCCACGCCTTCTTCACCCTCAGTCTCGGCATGGGCGCAATGATCACCTACGGCAGTTATCTCGGAAAAAATGAAAACATCTTCGCTTCCAGCGTCTGGATCACCGGACTCGACACGCTCGTCTCGGTACTCTCCTGCCTGATGATTTTTCCCGCCGTCTTTGCCATGGGCTTCGAACCGGGCGAAGGCCCCGGACTTGTCTTTCAGGTCGTTCCGGCGGTATTCCACCGGCTTCCCGCCGGACCGCTATGGGGTACGCTCTTCTTCATCCTGCTCGCCGTGGCGGCGCTCGCCTCCGGCATCAGCCTGCTCGAAGTCGTCACCGCCTACTTTGTGGATGAGAAAAAATGGACGCGCCACCGCGCCGCCATTGTCACCGGCATCGCTATCTTCCTGCTCGGCGGACTCTCCGCCGTCAGCATCGAAAACTGGGATAAACTTCCGGCGATCCAGAAAGCGGTCGCCGCCTGCTTCGGCGGCGCGAGAGCCAGCTTCTTTGATCTGGTGGACAACCTCACCTGCAACTGGATGCTGCCGCTCGGCGGACTCTTCATCTGCCTCTTTACCGGCTGGATATGGGGAACCCGCAAAGCGATTGAAGAAATCCGCCACGGCTCAAAAAACTTCGCCGATGTTCACCTGCTCGCACTGCTGGCGGGACTAAAAGACGATCCGTCGCACAACTCCAGCACTCACCCGCTCACGCTGGCCTCCATGTGGGGAATCTTCGTCCGCTTCATCTGCCCCGTCGCCATCCTGATCACATTTCTCCACACCATCGGCTGGCTGAATTTGAAGCCGTAAGAACCGTTGGTATTACTGCAACCCGCGGGCAAAGTTTCCAGCGTGACCAGGAACGGCAGAGCCGGAGGTGATAAGCCGGACGAGGTCGGCGGCTTCGTTGGGCGAATCGATGCCGTAAGACAAATCAATGCGGAAGCGGCGTGCGCCTTTGGCTTTCAGTTCGTCCAGATGGCCGGTCAGCGAAAATGGCGTTTCGTTGAGAAACGCAAACTGCCGTCCGGTCTGCTCGATGTGAAACTTCCGCTGTGAGCTGTCGGTGAGTTCATCGCCGTCCGCCGCCGGTTTCGTCGCGGAAATCATCAGCGGCGTATGTTGATAAACCGGAACGACCGCCGCGCCGCCGAGCTGTTCGATCAGCGCAAAAAGATTTCCGGCATCGTCTTCCGGCGAAAGAACGAACTGCTGAATGCCCTGCTCTCTCCACTGCAAAGCGGCCTGCGTGTTGAGTGTGTAGAGCGGCCAATCGGCGGTGACATCTTCTTTGCCTTGAAGCAGATTGAGTCCGCCGACATTCGCCGCTTCCCATTTCCGAACATTGGAAAATTGCTCAACCAGTTTGCGAATCACCGCGACATCTTCTTCGCGGATAATCACCGGCAGCGCCAGCCGTAGTTTATCCGGCGGCAGCGCGGCAAGCGCTTTCCTGATTTCTTCCGGTCTGGACGGATCAACCTCCAGCACGAACTCATCGATGTTTTCCAGCGTTTGGAAACTTCGAGATTTCACCGACCAGAGAACGCCATTCGATTCCGTTTTTTTCCAGGGTTCGGAAGAAATAGATGTGCCGCAACGCAGTTGCTTCCAACGTTCGGAAAACTCCGCGATCAACCGGCGGCGGGCATCGTTTAAAATAGAGACCGGAATAAAAACCGCTGGGCCTTCCAGCGTGAGGTCGCCAAGTTTGCAGTCGGTGTCGCCCAGTTTTTCAAAACACGGCCGAATGGCATCGGCTGATTTTTCCGGCTGGCGCGCCGCTTCAAACGGGCCGGACAAAACAATCTCTGCCTTTACCGCCCCGGACGAGGCGGTCAAAACGGTTTTTTCCAAACTCTGGAAGACGTGAATGTTCACCGGTTTTCGCTGACGAAACTGTCCGGGGCGCGGCGCGGTGAATTCGTAACGCTGACGCACGGCCTGCGAATAGGAGCAGTAAACCGGCGTGCCGGGAGCGAGGGGCGGATGATCCGGCGGCAGTTTGATCGCGATCTCCGCGTCCGCCGGAAGTTCAAAGCATCGTTTGCTTTCCGGGTCGGAGGCCAGCCGGAGGTCGTGCGCGGCGAAACCGTAAGCAAAGGTGTCGCCGGGTGTTTCGACTTTCAGTCCGTCAAATTTCATCAGTGCGCGGTTGCTGTGCAGAATCAGCCAGCCGCGCCGGATTTCTTTGACGGCTCCAATCAGCGCGCCGTGGTGCCCGGCATTGACTGGATCAATCGGCTCGCTGTCCGGAACATCTAAATAAAGATCGGTGGCGGGCCGGCCGAAGATGGTCTGAATGTCAGACAGACGCTGTTCCGAGTCCGCAACATCGCCGGCGAGCGCCTTGCGGTAAAAGTCGGTGACGGCGGCGACGTAGAGCGGACTCTTCATGCGGCCTTCGATTTTTAGCGAGGCGACTCCGGCGGCGAGAATTTCCGGCAGATGTTCGGCGGCGGAAAAATCTTTCATCGAAAACGCCAGAGTTTTTTTTCCTCCGCCGCGAAAAAACTGACGGCAGCAATAGGCGCAGCGCCCGCGGTTGCCGCTGCGGCCCATCAGGTGCGAAGAAAAAAGACAGAGTCCGCTGTAGGAATAACAGAGCGCGCCGTGAATAAAGGTTTCGGTTTCGATCCCGCAGTTGCGGCTGATGTGCATGATCTCTTTCAGACTCAGTTCACGCGCCAGCACGACGCGCTTGAAGCCAAGCAACGCGAGCTGTTTCGCTCCTTCCAGATTATGGACGGCGAGTTGCGTGCTGGCATGCAGGCGGAGCTGCGGAAAGTTTTTCCGCATCAGCCGGACAACGCCCATGTCCTGCACGATCACGCCGTCAGCGTTCAGGTCGCGGATGAGCGCCAGCGTTTCGAGCGCCTCGTTGAGTTCGCTCTGCTGAACGAGCGTGTTGAAGGTGATGTAAACGCGGCGGCCAAGGTGGTGCGCGTAGCCGATCAGTTCATCGAGCGCTTCGGCGGAAAAGTTTCCAGCTTCGGCGCGGGCGGAAAAACGCGGCAGTCCGGCGTAGATGGCGTCCGCGCCATACGCCAGTCCGGCCCACGCCGATTCGGGCGTTCCGGCGGGAGCAAGCAATTCTGGAAGTTGTTTGTTCAAGCGGCTTGAACGCTATCCTGCCTCCGCCCCATCTTCAAGTTTTCCGAACATTGGAAACCGCGAATGGATGCTAATGAACGCGAATGAGGTGGAACGCGACCGCCTGCCCTGAGTTAATCGAATGGCCGGGCGCGTTCAAAGCGTGCGCGGAGCGCCCGCTCCACCAAAATCAATAAACGATTTTCAGAACCCGGACTCTTTCCATTCTTTGGAATGCTGATATGATGCCCGGCGAGTTCGCGAGTCTATTGATTTTCTCGCTGCGAAGAAAAATAGAAAGGACGGCTGTAAAATGAACAAGGCACTGGGATTAATGCTATCGGTTTTGATGATGGCTGGCGCTATACTGGCTGGCGCGACAGATGACAAAGAAATTCTGGCGATCAATGCCGGACAGCAATGGCTCTCGCTTTGCGATCAGGCCAATTACGCCGGAAGCTGGGATGCCGCCGCAACCTATTTCAAAAATGCCGTCAGAAAAGAACAGTGGGAACAGATGGCGGCCGCCGTCAGAGCTCCGCTGGGATCCGTTGAAAAACGGGAAGTGAAATCGCAGAGCTATAAAACATCCCTTCCCGGCGCACCGGACGGCGAATATGTGATCGTTCAGTTCAATACCGTATTTGAAAACAAAAAAGCCGCTGTTGAGACGGTGACCATGATGCTGAATCAAGACCGGGGCTGGCGAGTGTCCGGATATTTTGTGAAATAAGAAAAGCAGGTGAATTCACCCTATGAATAAGAATTATGTCTTAATCGACTACGAAAACGTCCAGCCTGAGGCCATGACTGCGCTGGAGCGCGAGCACTTCAGCGTCTTTGTCTTCGTGGGTGCAAATCAGGCCAAGGTGTCATATGAAACCGCCTCGGTACTGCAACGCATGGGCGACCGAGCCCGGTACATAAAGATCGCCGGAAACGGAAGTAACGCGCTGGATTTCCACATCGCCTACTACATCGGTGAATTAGCCGCCAAGGAACCGGATGCCCGCTTCCATATCGTATCAAAGGACACAGGGTTTGATCCGTTGATCCAGCATTTGAAAAACAGGAAGGTTTCCGCCAACAGGGTAAAAAGTATCTCTGATCTGCCTCTGGCCAAAACAGCGGCTGTGAAATCCGCGCCGGATCGTGTTGCGGCCGTCGTCGCAAACCTTAAACAGCGCGGAGCCTCTAACCCGAGAACCCTAAAAACCCTCGCCAGCACCATCAATGCGCTGTTTCAGAAGTCGCTGTCCGCAGCAGAAGTGGAAAGAATCATTTCAGAGCTGAAGAAAAAAGGTGTCGTTGTCGTCAACCAAACAAAAGTTTCCTATTCGCTACCAAGTCGGCTCTAGCAAATCATCGTGAAATGCGACGAGGACGTCGCGTCTACGTTAAGAAAAGAGCGCCCCGGATTTCTCCGGGGCGCAACTGATAACCGATAACGGCTAACTGATAACTATTTCCCTAGACCCTTCGACAAGCTCAGGACAGGCACTGTTTCAGGTCTGCTTCGGCCGTGGTGACCGGCGCGATGTTGAATTTTTCAACCAGCACATTCAGCACGGCGGGCGTGACGAACGCAGGCAGACTCGGTCCGAGCTTGATGTTCTTGATGCCAAGGTGCAAAAGCGTCAGCAGAATGCAGACAGCCTTCTGTTCGTACCACGACAGGATCATCGAGAGCGGCAGGTCGTTGACGCCGCAGCCAAAGGCTCCGGCCAGCGCGACAGCGATCTGAATCGCGGAATAGGCATCGTTGCACTGCCCGATGTCGAGCAGGCGCGGAATGCCGCCGATGGCGCCGAAGTCGAGTTTGTTGAAGCGGTATTTGCCGCAGGCGAGCGTGAGGATCACGCAGTCTTTCGGCACGGCTTCAGCAAATTCGGTGTAATAGTTGCGTCCGGTTTTCGCGCCGTCGCATCCGCCGATCAGGAAGAAGTGCTTGATGGCACCTTTCTTGACGGCATCAATCACTGCCGGAGCTACACTGAGCACCGCGTTGTGGCCGAAGCCGACCAGAATGGTTTTTTCCGGTTCGGTCGCAGTAAAGCCGGGCGCTTCGAGCGCGGCTTTGATGACCGGCGCGAAGTTTCCGTCGCTGATGTGCTGTACGCCTGGCCATTGGACAAGGCCGCTGGTGAAGATACGCGCTTTATAATTTTCCTTCGGTCGTTGGATGCAGTTGGTCGTCATCAGGATGGCACCGGGGAACGCTTCGAATTCCTTCTGCTGATCCTGCCACGCGCCGCCGTAGTTGCCGACGAGGTGTTTGTACTTCTTGAGCTGCGGATAGCCGTGGCACGGAAGCATTTCGCCGTGGGTGTAAATGTTGATGCCTTTGCCTTCGGTCTGCTTGAGGAGCAGGTCGAGGTCTTTCAGGTCGTGACCCGAAATGAGAATCGCTTTGCCTTTGACGGCCTTGATGTTCACCGGCGTCGGGACGGGGTGGCCGTAGGTTTCGGTGTTGGCCGCATCGAGCAGTCCCATGACGGTCAGGTTGACTTCGCCGACCTTCAGAGCCAGCGGCAAAAGCACATCCACAGTCGCCGGGCCGTTTTTGAGAGTCGCCAGTGCTTCGTGGAAGAAGGCAAAGACGGACGGATCTTCTTTGCCGAGGACGTAGGCGTGGTCGGCGTAGGCCGCAGTGCCTTTGAGACCGAACAGAACCAGATCCAGCAGACCGGCAATGTCGTCGCCGAATTTTTGTTTACGGCTGACGATGCCGACGGCTTCGCCTTGTTTGATCAGGCCGCTGAGATTCGCATTGAAGTCTATCGTCGATTTGGCACCGAGTTCTTTTAGAACATCTGCGCCGCGGCGAATAACGCCCGCGATATCTTCAGGATCAAAGTTGACGTTGGTGACGGTGGTGAAGAGTCCTTCCATCACGTAGAGGTCGGCGGCGCGATTCTTTTTACCTTTCGCAGCGACGGCGATCTGTTTGCACACGTCGACCAGCAGATCCTGAAGCGTCGCGGTATCGGGATCTTTGCCGCATACACCAACCACGGTGCATCCGGTGCATTTGACGGTCTGTTCACATTGATAACAAAACATGCTCATGAGAGTTCCTTTCGGTTTTGGTTTCCTACATTCGATGCCAAGGATTATGCTTATTTCTGAAAACAGCTCCTTGATCTGCGTCAAGTTTGTGAAAAATAAGGTGTTCTTATGGAAGCGGTCGTCAGCGTAATCCTCAAATCGTGGGATGTCATGGCAATTATGGCGCCCTACCTCCTGCTCGGCTTTTTCGTAGCGGGCGTACTGAGTGCGTTTGTTCCCGTTTCTTTCATTGAAACCCATCTCGGCAAACGCGGCCTGCGGCAGATTGTGAAGGCCTCGCTGCTCGGCGTGCCGATTCCGCTTTGTTCGTGCAGTGTCATTCCCGTTACCGCCTCGCTACGCCGCCACGGCGCAACCAAGGGCGCGGCGATTTCGTTTCTCACCTCCACGCCGCAAACCGGCGTGGACAGCATCGCCGCGACATGGGGACTGCTTGGCCCGCTCTTTGCTGTCTTCCGTATGGCCGTAGCGTTCATCACCGGCGTCATCTGCGGCGCGGCGGTTGAGGCCCTCACACCGCCGTCCGAGGAATCCGGCGATGAATGCCGTGATGAAGACTGCCCGACCTGCAACCGGAAAAGCGGCGTGAAAAAATGGAAACAGGTTTTTGTCTACGGGTTCGGCGTTCTGCCGCGCGACATTGGACGCGCCCTGCTGATCGGGGTCATCATCTCCGGCCTGCTCGGCGCGACCGTGCCGGAGGATTTTTTCATCCGTTATCTGAATTCGGAATGGCTTTCGATGCTGGCCGTCATGGCGCTCGGCATTCCGCTCTACGTCTGTTCCACCGGCTCAATTCCGATCGCGCTCGCCATGATCGGCATGGGGCTTTCGCCCGGTGCGGCGCTGGTTTTTCTGATCACCGGCCCGGCCACCAACGCCGCCACGATTGCCACGGTCTTCCAGACCATGGGCCGCCGTGCTGTAATTATCTACCTCGCAACGCTTTCAGTCTGTTCGCTAGCGGCTGGCTGGCTACTCAACCGCATTATCACCGCACAAGTTATTACGGAACAAATTCACCATCATGCCGCCGAGGCCGGACGGTTTGAGCAGATTTGCGCGCTCATCCTCACCGGACTGCTGATTTCCGCCGTCCTGCCGCACAAAACGAAGAGTTGCTGTCACAAGGACTAGCTTCTCTTTTTCCGGACGAAACCCTCGGTTTTTAGCGGCTTCCCGCATCAAAATTTTGCTGAAAAATTGGCTTTTGGAAATTGACTCCCCCCCCCCTCTTGTGCTTTCCTGTGCGCATAAGTTTGAAACCAGACAAAATTCATCGCCAATACATTAAGGAGATAAAAATGAAAAAGAACCTACTCATCATCGCGGCACTGCTTCTTGTGGCAGGAACGCTTCAGGCGGCCACTGTTACTTATACAAACACATCGGCTATGGCCAATGATGCGGATACCACAATCGGGTTGTCAAAATTTGATGTGGCGCTGGGCACGCTGACTGGGGTTTACATCCAATATAGGACACTGGTTTCCGGAGTCAGCGTAGCAGTAGATAATGATTCAGCGGCAGAGCAAACCGGAACGGCTCGTGTTCAAAATCTCGTAAACCATTTTTCAGTAGAAAATAGCGTGTTGACTCCCTCGTTTGGTCAGGCTGTTCAATTGGGAGACCTTCAAATCAGCCAAAGCCAAGCATTTCTGCTACAGGCGACCGGTGCAGACCCTCTTGGATTTACGCCAACGGGCGGATCTGATTACGCCATCTGGACGCCGGGAACGTTAATGGGAGTCGGTGGCGGCGATCTTAGTAGCCTTGTTTTTGCCCAGTACCAAGGATCTGGTTCATTTAATGCAACAATCCATTCGATCTTTTCAACAACAGCCACTTTCAATGGAACTGACGGTTATTTCCAAGGCAACACACCTAGCGGTGCATTTGACGGAACAGTCACCTACACTTACTCGCCGATTCCTGAACCGGCCACCGCTCCCTTAATGGCGTTGGTTGCCGCAATTGGCTTCTTGATCCGCCGCCGGTTTATTGCCTAAACGGTTTTTCGGCCACCAAAAAGGATGCCTCTTCAGGCATCCTTTTTTTTAGTCAGGATTTTAATGCGTACACGAAGAATAACAGCACCAGAAATTGCGGCGTGGCTTTTTGCAGCCATAGTTCTGGTTGCCTCAGAAGCACAGTCTGCAAACATTGCAGTTTCAAGCGTGCAGACGTACATCGGCGGAACAAACTCAGCGGTGCCTAATTCCGGCACAACCGATAACTTCAATACAAACACCACACACGTCGGTTCTACTGCCGTTTTCAATATGACGAAAGACGGCACTGATTTCGCCGACCTGCGCGTGACTTATAACGGCGGAGCAGGGACTAAGGTGATGGTAAATCGCACCTCCAATAGTCAGGGCCTTACCGACACTGGAACCATCTCAATCCTAATGGATTTTGCATCAAGCACGGGTTACAGCGGCTCCTTCACTTTCGATTGGTTTTCCCCGAATTCGTTTGTCGGCGGTTCGCACGTCGGAGGCTCTTTAATTTCCGACGCGATTCTCTATACGACATTTGATATCGACTACTATCAGTTTGTCTCAACGAAGACCAATCAGTTGCAATCTTATGGTTTGACCTCAAACACGGTCCTCCATACGGATCTACTGGAAACTCCATCTATGATCCGTTTTGAAGACAACAACGCAAATTCTCTCGTTAACGAACCCACAACGGCGGCGCAGTTTTTGACCCAAATCGGCCCGGCTTCCCTTCAAATTGATATGGGGAAACAGAATGCAACCGGCGCCTCGTTGTTCATGTTTGAATTCCGTGATCCCAGCCAAATTGTGACAACTCCCTTTGTGCCAGTCTCTATTCCTGAACCGGCCACTGCGTCTATGATGGCGCTGGTTGCCGCAATCGGCTTCCTGATCCGCCGCCGGTTTATGGCCTGACCGGTTCTTCGGCCACCCAAAAGGATGCCTCTTGGGGCATCTTTTTTTGTGCCCGCATACGTCCCTCCTGACTAAAAAATACCTTTTTCATCTTTCATAATTCATCGTTCATCATTCACTCTCTCCCCATGACCGATCCATACGAGCTGATCCGCAAAGCAAAATTTTTCAGCGGGCTTTCCGAAGCCGCCTGTAAACGGCTGGCTGAGCTGAGCCGCCGCCGCACCGTTGAAAAGCGCGATCTGCTTTTCATGGAAGGTTCCGAAGGCAAAGCGGTCTATCTGCTCACCTCCGGAAGCATTCAACTGGTAAAAACCAACGCGGACGGCCGCGAAACCGTTATTAAAACCGTCAAAGAGGGGGAACTGTTCGCCGAAGTGATCCTCTTCGAGAAAAGCTGCTATCCCGTCACCGCCATCGCCTGCACCGAAGCCGAAGTGATCGAACTGCCGCGCGCCGGATTTCTGAAACTGCTCAACGAAGAGGAGTTCCGCAATGATTTCATGGCGATGCTCATGCATAAGCAGCGCTATCTGGCCGAACGCATTCAGCAACTCACCTCGATGGATGTCGAGGCGCGCTTCGTCGAATTCCTGCGCGATCACTACGGCGAAAAGCAGGAAATCACCCCTGACCTTCCCAAAAAAGACATCGCCTCCGCCATCGGCGCCACGCCCGAAACCTTCAGCCGCCTGCTCCAGAAACTCGAAAAGCGCGGCGGTTTTGTATGGGAAGGCAAAACGATCCGGCTGACACCCGCTTTCTGGGAACATTTCTGAGTATCGTAGGTACGGGGTATCAAACAAGGAGGACTGGGTCATGAGCATAATGAAAGAGTTCAAGGCGTTTGCCATGCGCGGCAATGTGATCGATATGGCGGTTGGGATCGTGATCGGCGGCGCGTTCGGGAAAATCGTGTCGTCGTTCGTGGCGGATGTGATTATGCCGCCGATCGGGCTGCTGATGGGTCGTGTCAATTTCTCAGATCTGGCCATCACGCTCCAGCAGGCTCATGGCGGCGTGGCGGCGGTGACGATGAATTACGGTAAATTCATCCAAACTCTGATTGATTTCATCATCGTGGCCTTCGCCATCTTCATGGTTGTCAAAGGGATGAACTCCCTGAGGAAAAAAGAGGCCGCCGCACCGCCAGCGCCCGCCGCTCCAACGAAAGAAGAAATCCTGCTAGCCGAAATCCGGGATATTCTGAAGCAGAAATAGCCGTTCATGCCCGGTCAAGCACCGCCGCACTTTGTGCCGCGGTGCTTTGTTGCCTTCGGACCTTCTTCCGAGTAGATTCCCCGCCATGAAAACACTCGGAATTATTTTGGCTACACTACTGCTGCTCATCGTACTGCTGGGCGTCGGCCTGCAAATGTTTCTCACAAAGGGGCTGACCGCCGCGTTGAATCAACGCGTATTCCCCATCGTTAAGTCAATGTACGGCCTGGAAATGAGTATCACCAACGCTTCGGTCAACCTGTTCAAAGGCACCGCCGAACTGGACGGCTTTGCGATCCGCAACCTCAAAGGCTATGAAGAACCTTACCTGCTTACCTTCGATAAATGCCTGCTCGAAGTCGAAATGATGTCACTGCTCAAACGCGACCCGGTGGTCATCAAGCTGGCCGAGGCCAAGGGCGCGACGCTGGTCGTTGAACAAAATAAGGAACAGCTTTTTAACGTCAAGGAGCTGGCTGACGCCCTGAAGCCGGTCGAAAGCAAAGGATCTCCGGCCTCTGCGCCACAACAGAAACCAGCACCGCAACAGCCGTCCCCCGCTCCGCAACCGGCTCCTTCGGCAGAACCGAAGGCCAAACCGATCCCTGTGCATATTCGCCGTATCGCCGTGGATGCGCTGGTCAAATACACCGACAGCGGACGGAACAAAACGTATGACCTGAATCTCCGTCTGACCGGCAGCGACCTCTTCACCGTGCCCGCCGAGGGCCAGCCAAACAGCCTGCTCGTTTTGCGCGGCTCGCTCTCGCATGATAAAAATTCTTTTGTGACCGACCTCAACGCGATCCTCGAACCGCTCACCAACCCGCAAAGCCCATCCTTCAACGCGACCGGAAGCATTCTCGATATTGATGCCGGGTTTCTGGGCAATCTGCTGAAAAAGAATAAGATGCAAAGCAGCTCGTTCTCCATCAAACCGTCTATTACCTGCACCAAAGGCAACCTCAACGGTTCGCGCATCGACCTGATTCTGAACGACCTCAAACTCTACGATTCGAAGATCGGAGACACCACGCTGAAACTTCCTCTCAACGGAACACTGCAACAGCCGACGCTCGACCTGACCGGCGCGCTTCAGTCGCTCTTCTCGGAACAGGGAGTGAATATCGGCAAAGCCCTCGGGATGAAGGAGCTCAAAAAAAGACTGGGGGTTGATGCCAATGCCACGCAACGCGAAATGGTTGTCGGCGGACTATCCAACAACGTAAAAGAAGTTGCGGAAAGCCCCGCCCTGCAACAACTGATTCAGCAGGTGACACCGGGTTCGCAACCGACCAACAGCACCGTCACCAACCAGACGCTTGGCGAATCCGTCGGCAATGTGCTGGCGGAACAGCTCGGCAAAAACGTCAAAGAACTCGACGGCAACGATGAGGTCAAACAGTCGCTCAAGAGTTTAGGGAACTCCCTATTCGGAAAATAAACCATGACCGTTTTAACTATTGTTCTTCTCACCGCGCTTTCGTATGTGATCGGTTCAATCCCATTCGGACTGCTGATTTCAAAAGCCAAAGGTGTAGATATTCGCAAACAAGGCAGCGGCAACATCGGCGCAACCAACGTACTGCGCTGCCTCGGGAAGCCGCTCGGCATCACCTGCTTCGTGCTCGACGCACTCAAAGGGTTTCTGCCCGCCGCGCTTTTTCCAATGATTGGAAAAATTCTGTGCCCCAACGCAGTTGGTCCAACCTTTGGAATTCTCTTCGGTGCGGCGGCGATTCTCGGACACAACTT
>JBAXDG010000032.1:0-17845 GCA_037141075.1 Kiritimatiellales bacterium | reverse complement strand
TCTCCTCCGCCAGCGAGACATCCCGAGCGGCGAATCAGTGATGTCCTTGCAGGAATACTGCAAAAAGATGAGCCTGAGGCCATTGTACTGCCCGAGGTCATCGCTGAACGGTGGCCGGTGATTGCCGGCGAACAACTCGCAAATCACGTGCGCCCTTCGCACCTGAAAAACGGAGTTTTATATTTGCAGGCGGATCACCCCGGATGGCTGGCTGAGTCGCGTCGTCTGCCCAAGGCGGGGCTGCTCAAAAAATTTGCATCCATTCCGGACGTCCCCGAAATTAAAGACATCCGTTTTCAACTGGATCCCGCCATCCGGACCGTCCGGAAATAGAAAGGCCGACCCCTAAGGCCGGCCATAAACCATGCGTTACGACGGGTTGTTAAAAGATAGACCGGTGAACCTTTATCCGGTCGCCGGCTTCAACAGGGACGTCTCTCTCAGGATGGTTTTCGATTGCCTTGATGTCAAATTTCATAACCTGACCATTGCGAGTGATCGTAACTTTATTTCTGTTGGCGTAATCGTTATATCCACCAGCAGCGGCGACTGCCTGCATCAAAGTAATGCGCCGGGTTAGTGGATATTCCTGCGGTCGAAGCACTTCACCTTCCACGTAATAAATCTTGGCGGTTGTAATTACATTCACCGTGATGTTCCGGTAAATTTGACCTTCTGTGTAGATTTGCTGGATTTTACGCTCCAACTCGGAAGTCGTAAGTCCGCTGGCTTTTACTGGGTCATTAATATAGGGAATCGTCAGGTTGCCCTTTTCATCAATCACGGTTTCAATCTGTTTCTCTACGGGAATGCCAAGCAGATTGATCGTGACCGGATCCATCGGGCGCAACCTATACAGGCCCACCTCTTCGCCGGCTATCTTTTCGGGGCGGCTGGCGCACCCCACCAGCACAAATGATATCAACAATACAAAAAATATTCCTGCTTTCTTCATCCATGCTCCTTTTAGGCCGCGCTCTGTGGTCCCTGAGAAACGACCGGACTCGATTCCTGTGAACGGTAGTAATAATAATTCGAATAATACGAATGGTAATAATAGTAATAATCATCGCGCATAATATTGATGTTATTCAGCACCACTCCAACCTGCGGGACACCGAGTGTGTCCAGCATTTGTTTGGCGCGGATGATCATGTCGCGCGGATATTTACGATACTGCACCACCAGCAACACGCCATCCATTTCCTTGGCGATGACGGCAGAATCGCTGATGCCCACCAGCGGCGGTGTGTCGAAAACAATAACATCATATTTCTGCTTCAGACTGTGTACCAGTTCGCTAATACGCTTCGGATCAAGCACTCCCAGCGAGGTGCGAGGCAGACGTCCGCTCGGCAGGAAGTGCAGGTTCGGAACACTGGTTGTTTTAATGGCTTCCTCGACCGGCACGTCGCGTAATAACACATTAGTCAACCCAAAGCGGTTCGACACACCGAGAATGGTGTGCTGAACAGGACGACGCAGGTCGGCGTCGACCAGCAGAACTTTTTCATTCTGCTGTGCACAGATATAGGCCAAATTAAACGCCGTGGTTGATTTCCCTTCACCGGCACCGCCGCTCAGCACCGCAAAGGCGCCTTTACGGGGACCCCCAGCATCTGTGAACGCCATATTCGTTCGCAATACACGGTAACCTTCGGCGTGTTCGCTGTCAGGACCTTCTTCAATAAGCGGACGTACTTTCTGAGGGATCAAACCCAGCACCGGCAACTCAAGCCAGCGTTCAACATCATCTGCTGTTTTAATGGAGGTATCAAGGTACTCGATGAAGTAAGCCAGACCAACGCCAGAACCAAGGCCGATAAAAATACTTAGCAGCACATTAAGAATCAGATTCGGACTGATCGGCCGGTTTGACTCTTCAGCCGAGTCGACAACTTCGACAGGTGTGCGGGGAACCTTCAGCGTAATTCCTTCCTGTGCGATGCGGGACTTGAGCGCATTCATAATGGCACGCTGGAGATCCAGCTCCTGCTGCGCCTTGTTAAACGGCACAAACTTCTCCCTTTGTGTCTCCTGATCACTCGACTTAACGCCGCGCAACTCCTCTTCCAATGCTTCAAATTTTGATTTGGCAATGATGTACTGTGCCTGCGTCCCCTTTTTAATCCCCGCCAGCGCACGTTTCAGTTTCGCCACCAGTTCGTCACGAGCGGCCTGCGTCTGTTTCACTTCTGGGTAGTTAGGGCCGTAGTTTTCAAGCAACGAAGTCAGTGCTACATCGTAATCCTTGATCTGGGAGCGCATCGCCTCCATAAAGGGATCCTGCGTAAGATACGAAGAGGCCGTCTGCAGATCCTCATCACTCATGGAATCCAGTTGCTCAAAGCGGGCTTTTGCCACCAGCATTTCTACCCGAGAGGCAATGCGATCGCCTTCCAACTGCTGTAAACGGAGTTTTTCGACGCTGTTTTCACTCTGACCTGCGTATGAGCCAGGCAAAACTGTTATGTCTAGATCCTGACGGAGCTGTTCAACGCGCTGCGCGGCTAAATCCACTTTTTCCTGCTGCTTCTCAAGCTCGCGGCTCAAGGCGTCCATAGCGCGCGTCATCTCTTTATATTTCATATCCAACCGGGCATCGCGATAGACGTCTGCCAGTTCATTGGCAATGCGCGCAGCCTCTTTCGGATCCTCGCGCTTGGCCGTCAGCGAAATCAGGCTGGTGTCGCGGTACTGGCTTACATCCAGGCTCAACCGCAGGATTTTATAAGCAACTTCCTTCGGGATTTTCTCTCCTTTTTTTCCCCAGACCTCCTGCAAATTGAGCCGGTTGATTACCTCGTAAAGGATTGGCTTAGACTGAATAATTTCAAACTGCGTGCGCAGAAAGTACGGGTCATAAAGCCGCGTTCCACCTACAGGCGTCGGGTTGAACGGATCAATATCCACGCTGTCATTATTAACTGCAATGCGGGATTGTGCGGCATATATCTTAGGCAGAGTAAAAGTGTATGCCGCTCCGGTGATCACGACCAGAAAGAGAACAGCCAGAACAATCTCTTTGCGGGAACGGATAACCCGCCAGTAATCCAAAAAGTGGAGCGTTGTTTCTTTCTTCTGGTTCTCACTCATTATTCAACCCTCTTTAAACGATGATGGTGAGGTGTTGAACCTCACCATAATTTAAAAATCCCCGATGCGAAAATTTTTTAGTTCAACTCGACACGCCAGCCTACATCAACCACGTTCTGCTCCCAGCTACCGTACTGGCTATTGCTATATTCACTTTCACTGTGCCTCAGTCCCAGCTCAAGGAAATTCATCCGGTTAAGCTTATAGGCGAAGCGTAATTCAAGATCCATGCGATCTTCTGTTTGCCCCGTTTGGCTGCCTGTCGTGCTGTCTTGCGTATCATATGCTACTTTTGCGAATCGCGCCGTGGCCTTCACCATCAGCTTAGCAGTGATATCATGCTGCGCACCGAAAGCTAATTCGGCCGTGTTCTGTCCGCCGTAACCGTCATTATCGGATGCTTGATACTTGAGAGATAAATCACCAGTCAGTCTGGTCCTCGGAGACGGGCTGTACACCAGTCCTGCATTGAACAGCGGGTCTAAGGTGGTAGCGTTATTGCCTTTGTTCGTCGTAATACTCACTGGCGTATTAGAGTAGGTCGTCGATGTTGAACCAGAGAAAGTACGCTGAACATAGGTCGCGCCGGCCTCAATGTGCCCCTGCCACTCCTGATTAAAGGTGTGGTTAAGCCCTGCGGTTAGTTCTGTTGCATCATAGAAGGCATTTTTACCAAGATAGGTAACCGTATTCGTATGATAAGCATCCGAAGTAGTTGTAGTATCTGGGGGACGGTTATCATACGTCGTTCTGCTTTGTCTGAGATTAAGGGTTGAATAGGTGCGTTGCGGAATAAGATCTCTTTTCCACGACACGGCTCCACCGATAGTCGTATAGTCCAAAGAATCGATTTCCTTATCATTCCGCAACATCTCATGGCTCAAAGAACCTTGCAGACGGTCTTTTTTGGTCAGCACGTAATCGGCTGAGGCATCGAGTTTATTGTAAAAATAATTATACTGCGTGTTGCTGTTCTGATTCGTCGTTCCCGAACCTGTCTTTTCCCCACTGCGATAGTATTCAGAAAGGCGCAACAGTAATCTAGGAGAGACGCTGTGGCTCAACATGACATACAGATTGGGATAGAATTGAGTATCGCCTGAGTCCGTCAGGAGATTAAACTGCGATTTTACCATCACATCGGTGCGGTCAGACAGTGCTGCGCGAAATGAAAGGTCAACGATATCGGTCACGAAGGAGGATCCTTCGGTGGTGGCGCTACCGGGGTAACGGTTGTCGTTGTAGCCCACACGAACGGTGTTGATAACCTTGAACGGACGCTCACTTTCGGCGAAAAGCTGCCCGATCATCAGTCCTGCCAAAACAGGTATCCAAAGCTTCCCTTTGTTCATGTCAACCTTCCGCTAAATTTAAATCCCTACAAATTAATCGTATTCCAACGGCTCAAATGATCTGGGTCAAATCCTTGTAGCAGGCACATCATTGTCGGTGGGGAAGGAATCCCAAAACGGAAACCATGTTGGATCACCGCCGCCCAGCTCTTTGTTGCCGCCGCCCAGCTCTTTGTTGCCGCCGCCCAGCTCTTTGTCGCCGCCGCCCAGCGTTTTATCGCCGCCGCCCAACTGTTTATCCCCGCCTGATTTTTCACCACCAGATTTGTCGCCGCCACCTTTATCGCCGCCACCTTTATCGGCGCCACCTTTATCGGCGCCACCTTTATCACCGCCGCCCAGCGCTTTATCACCGCCGCTTTTTTCACCACCAGCTCCGCCGGATGCCTTCAATAAGGCTTCAGATGCCGATACGGTAACCGCAGTCAGTTTCGGATAATTAACAAAAACATTACTGTCATTGATCGCGGTCTTGCTCAGCGGAAGATTGTCTACTCCGCCAGCCAGTATAACAGCCACAATCGCATAGCGAATGGCTGACTCATCTCCTGTGGCTGCAGCTTCGTTTAAAATAGCGATCAACTGCGGCTGAATAACCGCCGGATCGGTGCTGTTGGCGTAAACTGCTTTCGCAGCTGTAAGAACCGCCTGTCCGACAGCCCGAGCACCGCCCTGCGGTTGTGCCGCAAGTTGCGCCAATCCGAGATCAGCAAAAACCGGAGAAGTCAGGAGTACTGCGCCGGCAATAAGAACAAAAAAAAGTCGGTACGCATTTTTTCTCATTTCTGATCTCCTTTTTTGTCCTTCACTTCACCGCCCGAAAAACCTTCTTACTTCCGGGAGAGAACCCTCTGCTGTCCTTTGAACCAACCTGCTCCAAATCAGTCCTAAATCTATATCATTCAGCAGGCAATAGTCAACCCACGTTTTGACGTCTAACGGCTTTTTTATACAGCCATTTACAACTTCCGCCTCTCCCGAAAAAAGCAGCATGGATTGACCGACCACCCGCGCGCAATCCTCTTTCGTCACTGCCTTGTCCGGGTCGATCAGATCAAACAGCGAAAAAGAGACCCCTTTACCGTTTAAAAATGCAACGCACTCCTCCATTGACGCATTCTGCCCGACATAACTTCTGAAATGCCCCTTTGCCAGAATAACAGCCAAATCACCAAAGGTAGGTGCCGAGGCCCGCGCGCTCCCGACAGCCAGAAAGAGAAACAGTATCATGTATTTTGGAAACCTCATACTAAACCTAATTGAAGATATCATATTTAGGTAGTTTCACACGCATAAAAACCAATCATTTAACCTCGCAATCTACTTGGGATGAGGGCTATTTCCGCGGGCCGTCGATACGATTGATGATGGAGCGAATGACCGTGAGGTAAAGCTCATCTTTAAGAACAAGGTCTTCAACGCCGACGTCTATGCTGGGGTTGTCGTTGACCTCGATGACGTAGATTTTGTCGTCGATCTGCTTCAGATCCACGCCGTAAAACCCGTCGCCGATCAGATTGGCCGCCTTGAGCGCGGTCTGCACAACAGCGGGCGGTGCGTCTTCGACCCGCAGGGTTTCGCTTTTCCCAAAACGACTGTCGCCGCCGGTTCCGCCATTCCAGTTACAAATCTGCCAGTGTCCGCGAGCCATGTAGTATTTGCAGACATAAAGCGGCTTGCGGTCAAGGATGCCGACGCGCCAGTCGAAGTCGGAAGCCATGAACTCCTGCGCGATAATCAGGTCGGATTTTTCAAACAGCTTGTCCAGCTTTTCGCGGAAGTCAGCCTCGTTCTCCGCTTTGACAACCCCCTGTGAAAACGCGCTGTCGGGCTGCTTTAGCACACAGGGAAATGTGATTCCCAGACTAGCCGGAGAACTCTTCAGCGACTCTTTTTGGAGAATGACCGTGCGCGGTGCGGGGAGTTTGGCTTGAGCCAGCCGCTCTGCGAGGTACACTTTGTTAGCGCAACGCATGATCGACCACGGGTCGTCGATGACAACCAGTCCTTCGGCGTGGGCCTTGCGCGAAAAGCGGTAGGTGTGGTGGTTGACTGCGGTGGTTTCACGAATGAACAGCGCATCGAATTCGGGAAGACTGCTGTAATCCTCCCGTGTGATAAATTCGGTGTAAACATTGAGTTCATCAGCCGCCTCTTCAAATTTTTTGAGCGCCCGCTTACAGGAAGGCGCGTTTTTCTCCTCCGGGTTGACCAAAATGGCAAGGTCGTAGGCATACTGCTGAATCCGCGTGTCATGGAACCGTTTGCGCGAGAAATAGGTGCGGGCGAATTCGGCGATGTGCTCCTGGTCAATTTCAGGGATCTGGCCGAGCGAAAGCGGCGTGATCTGCTGAACCAGCCATTTTTTGGTGAATTCAAAACTGACCTTGAGCAGCGGGGCCTGAAAAAGGTTATAGAGTGAACGTCCGATGTAACGGTGCTCCGGCAGGACGGTCTGGCCGAAATAAATATAAAGCGTGAGCTCCTTCTCCGTCACCTTGGCAAAGGTCTTTTGAATCAGCTCGTCGATATCCTCGGCAATGGTACGAATAATGGTCTGCGAGCGGAAATCCTGCATGGTGGTGACGCTCGGAATGGCGCGGTGGTCGCGGGCGGCGGCCAGCAGGGAAACGTAATAGCCGACCGTCTGGTAGCGGTAAGATCGGCAGAGATTGAAGACGCGCGCGTTTTTCATTTCCGCATAGCGGCTTTCGGTCAGATAGGCCTTAGCCGAAACCACTTCGACTTCTTCAATATCAAAAGTCCAATGCGCCGGATTGTTCAGAATAATCAGGTTACGAACGGCCACGAACGCGCCCTCCTTGCTGCGCGGTCTTCATCTCCAGCCGCATGCGAACAGCATGGCGGCCTGAGGAGTGATAGTGTCTCAATATTTTTTTAATTTCAAAGCCGAATTTCTCATACCAGCCGATGAGGGCGCGGCAACTCTGCTCCGCCTCGAGCGTCACCGCCGCGCAACCTGCGCGCCGCGCCAGCGTTAAAGCCTTCTCCATCATCTTCCGGCCCGCGCCGCTGCCGCGGAAGTCAGACAGCACCGCGATGGAAAAAATACGGATGGAGCGCGGGTGATGATAGAGCACCATGGCGCCGATGGGTTCGCGGCCGGTCGTCGCCACCCAGACGCTCTGAATCGGACTTTTTAGGCTGTGCCGCAGGGCGCGCGGGCTGGAACGAAGATCGTCGTGAAAACAGCTTTCTTCTATCTGCTCAATCGCCGGAAGGTCTTTCTGTGTCGCGGCCCGGATGTGGATGATACTCATGCGCCTTTCTTGTAATTTGAAGTCCGCTTACTACCATCGTTTGAAACCGCACACCAGCAGGAATCATAAGGAAAATATTTTCAGCGGGTTATTCACTGCCGGACAGTCGAAAAAAGGAAAAATCCTGCGGGAACTCCGCAGGATTCTCTCTCCTGTTGTCAGGCCGGAAAACAGCTCTTTCTTGAGCTATTTTGACTTTTTGCTTTTGCCTTTTTTGCCACCGGCAGAAGGCTGTTCGTCCGACGTTAACACGCCGTCCCCGTTTTTATCTTTCGCAGTGAAAGCGGCTTCAGCGGCGGCGGCGTCAAACGTTTGGCCGGAGACTTCAGCCTTATTCTTTTCCGCCTCAATGTACTCTGCTTTCGTTATCGGAGCGGCGGCGACAGGCTTTTCACCTTTAGACTTACCGCCCTTAGATTTATCGCCCTTGGCCTGAACGCCCGCAACCATCATCAACACAACTGCCATCACAACCCATTTTTTCATGACAACCCCCTTGGAACAACACCCTCTGCCGGAAAACCGCTTCCCCACATGGGTAACATCGCAATCCAACCAGACGCCCACATGTTTAGTATAACGCTACATGCAAGTACAAATTGTATCGAAGAAAAGATATTTCAGTAAAAAAAGGTTCCGAAATCCGGAACCCTTTCCTCCAGCCGTTGCAATCCGGCCTTATTTGTTTTTCTGCATGGCCGCGCGAACGCGCAGACGGAGCGCATTGAGCTTAATAAAGCCCGTCGCGTCGGTCTGGTCATAACCGCCAGCCTCATCGAAGCTTACGACTTTTGAATCGTAGAGCGAGAACGGCGAACGGCGGCCGCAGACATGCACGCCGCCTTTGAAAAGCTTGACGCGCACATCGCCGGTGATGTTTTCCTGACTCTTGGTGATCGCGGCCTGAAGCATTTCGCGTTCGGGCGCAAACCAGAAGCCGTTGTAAACCAGCGTGGCGTATTTCGGAATGAGCGAATCCCGCAGGTGCATGACTTCGCGATCCATGGTGATGGACTCCATCGCGCGGTGCGCATGGTGCAGAATCGTGCCGCCGGGTGTTTCGTAGATCCCGCGATCCTTCATGCCGGTGAACCGGTTTTCGACAATGTCGATACGTCCGATGGCGTGCTCACAACCGATGGCGTTAAGTTTACGGATCAGCGCAGCCGGCGAAAGTTTTTCGCCATTCACCGCGACCGAGAGACCCTTTGCAAAGCTGATTTCAACATATTCTGGCTTATCGGCGGCCTGCGACAGCGGCTTGGTCATGCACCACATATTTTCATCCGCCTCGTTCCACGGATCTTCCAGAATGCCGCCTTCAAAGCTGATATGCAGCAGGTTGCGGTCGGTGCTGTAGGGTTTCGATTTTGAAACCGAACAGGGAATGCCGCGCTCTTCGAGATATTTGATCATGTCGGGACGGCCTTTAAATTTAAAGACCTCCGGCATGCGCCACGGGGCGATTATTTTTATGTCGGGCTTCATCGAATAGGCGGTCAGCTCGAAACGAACCTGGTCGTTGCCTTTGCCGGTCGCGCCGTGGCAGATGGCTTCCGCGCCTTCGGCGATGGCAATATCCATCATCCGCTTGGCGATCAGCGGACGGGCAATCGACGTTCCGAGCAGATAGGTGCCTTCGTAGATGGCATTGGCCTGCATCATTGGGAAAACAAAATCCCGGGCGAACTCTTCGCGGACATCGTCCACGATGCATTTGATCGCGCCGTGCTTAAGCGCTTTGGCTTCCAGCCCGTCAAGTTCCTCTTCCTGTCCAACGTTTGAACAGTAGCAGATGACCTGCGCCTTGTAGGTTTCCTGCAACCACGTAAGAAGAACGGTCGTGTCCAGACCACCCGAATAAGCCAATACAACCTTCATCATTCTCTCCAATCGAACTTGTCCTATACCAAAATTTTCCGCAACTGCCGCTCAAGTTCCGGGATGTCGGCCTGCACGGTATTCCAAACCAACGAATAATCCACTCCGAAATAATGGTGAATTAATCGATCCCGCATCCGGGTCATTGCCTTCCAGCTCACTTCAGGGTGAAGCGCCTTAAACTCATCAGGAATGTTTTTCGCCGCTTCACCGATAATTTCGAAACTGCGGGCAAAAGCGCGCTGAGTTTTTTCGTCCCGCATGAAATCCTCTTCCGTCACGCCAGACGCTTCCCGAATCAGGAAGTGAACTTCATCGAGAATATGCCGGATTAAATCATCAGGTGAGAACGGCATATTCAACCTCATCAAGGATGCGCGGCTTCATGTAGGGGCTCAGGCTGTTCCGAGTCACCAGATCATAATGATCGCCAAAATAACGTTCCAGAAAATCGCACAACGCATTGAAATTCCGGAAGGTATTCTCCTTCTTTTCAAACTCGACGAGAATATCCACATCGCTGACAGCCGTATCCTCACCGCGCACCACCGAGCCGAAAAGGCCAATAGCCGCCACGCCCATGTGCCGCAACACATCGGCATGGGAACTCAGCAGTTCTAAAATGGTCTCCTTGCGACTCATGTTGCCTTTCTATACGGTTTTCACCGCCGGGACTCAACCCAACATTCCACTATTCCATCATTCCATTCTCAGAACGGAATATCGTCGTCAAATTCACCGGGCGCCTCGGAATCATCCGGAACCGGCGGACGGTCATCATCGGCAGCACCACCGTCTTCGGCCTTGATGCGCCACGCCTGCAGATTATTGAAATAGCGCCCGTTGTACTCGCGGCCACGGATATCGAACGTCACGGTAACCGTTTGACCCTCTTTCAACCCGTCGAGCAGTTTCGTCTTATCCTGAACACACTCCAGCGCGATATCCTGCGGATACTTGCCCTCTTCGACCGTCACCACAAATTCACGTTTCGTGAAGCCTTTTGCTCCGATGGTCTGAGCTTCCTTCACAACCTTAATTTTCCCTGTTAAATCATACGCCATGGTTTTCTCCCTGATTTTTAAAGCAAGTCACTATCCGACAGGACGCGCCGGAATTCAACCCTTCTCCGCCAGATACGGCTCACAGCGCGGAACGAGCGGCGCGGGAACGCGCACCAGAAGCTCGGCGGATCCGCCCTCATAATTCTCTTCGAGCACCGTCGCCGAGTTTTTCAACAAGGCGATCAGGCGGCCTTCGCTGAGCGGAATATTCAATTTCATCAACTGCTTGTCGCCCTTCAGGGCGTCGGCCAGTATGGTCAGCAAGTCGTCAAAACCTTCACCTGTAACGGAGGAAACCGATGCGGAACGTCCAAGAGTGTGTGCCATCTGTCGCGCGATATTCCGTCCGGCGTCCTTATCAATTTTGTTCAGCACACAGAGCACCGGTTTGTCTTCCGCGCCGATCTCCTGCAGCACCACATTGACTGCGGCAATTTGCTGTTCCACCTGCGGATGCGAGCAATCAATCACATGCAGAATCAGATCGGCCTCAACAACCTCTTCGAGCGTCGCTTTGAATGAATCGACCAGATGGTGCGGAAGCTTGCGGATAAATCCAACGGTGTCCGTCATCAGGCACGGCTCGCCGTTTGGCAGTTCGACCTGCCGCGTCGTCGGGTCGAGCGTGGCGAAAAGCTGGTCTTCGGCATAAATATCCGCGCCGGCCAGCCGGTTGAGCAGCGTGGACTTGCCTGCATTGGTGTAGCCGACAATCGAAACCAGCGCCCAGCCGTGGCGCTGACGTCCGCGCCGCTGTTCCGCGCGGCGTGTGCGCACCAGCTCCAGTTCCTTGGTCAGTGTGCGGATCAGATTTTGAATACTGCGGCGGTCCATTTCGATCTGCGTTTCGCCCGGCCCCTTCAGACCGATACCGCCCGCCTGCCGTTCCAGATGCGTCCACATGCGGCGCAGACGGGGAAGCAGGTAACGATGTTGCGCCAGCTGAACCTGCAAACAGCCCTCTTTCGTCCGCGCCCGTTTCGCGAAAATATCGAGAATCAACTGCGTACGATCGAGTACGCGCACTGCCAGCGTCTCTTCCAGATTACGGCCCTGTGCCGGAGAAAGATCCTCGTCAAAAATTATCAGATTGGCGCCGGCATCCTTCGCCATCTGCGCCAGCTCTTCGACCTTGCCCTTGCCGATAAAGTGGGCGGCGTGGATCTTGGACTGTTTACAAAGCATCCGCCCGAGGACTTCCGCGCCAGCGCTTTCGGTCAGTTGCGCCAGCTCTTCGAGTGTGTCGCAGGCTTCCTGTTGGTCATTCCGCCCATGAACCATCACGCCGACGAGCAAGGCTCGTTCCTGCGCATGCGGTATGGTTGTCTTCATCTCTTTCATAAACAGATTCCTGCCAGCGGCACCGGCCCGCTTTCTTTCCAGACATTGTAAACCTTGTCAGCAAGTTGTCCAAGGTTTGGAAATGCCGCCGTTTCAATCCACTCCACCTTGAGCTGGTGGCGGAACCATGTCATCTGACGTTTAGAAAGCTGGCGGGTACGAACAACGGTTTTCTCTTTGGCTTGAGCCTCCGTCATTTCACCGCGCAGAACGGCGAAGGCTTCGGCATAACCGATGGCATGCTGCGCCGTCGAAGAGAGTTTGAGACCGAGCAGGCCGCGCGCCTCTTCCAGCAGGCCGCCCGCATACATTTTTTCGACCCGCTCAGCGATCCGCCGGTTCAGCGTATCGCGTTCGACGTGCAAACCGATAACAACCGGCATTTCAGTTTTCCAACTATCGGACGATTTCTTTCCTTCCAGCAACCGGATGAGGCGACGCGGATTTTCCTTATCGGCGAGCGCTTCGTAGGCTTCGGGCGCGGCAAGCCGCGCTTCCGCCTGCAATTCGGCAAGCGGCATTTTTTCCGTACGCTCGCGGAGCGCCTCATCAGCGGTCGGCAGATCATCGAGTCCCTGTAACAGACACTTCACATAAAGTCCGGTGCCACCGGTAACAATAGGCGGTTCCAACGTTTGGAACGCCGGTTTCACGGCGTTGAGCCAGTCGCCGACGCTGAAGGGATCGGTCGGTTCAGCGAGATCAATCCCGAAAGTTTTGACGCGGAAGCGTTCCTCCGGTGATGGCTTGGCAGTACCGATGTTCATGCCGCAATAGATGTTCATCGAGTCGGCGGAGATGATGGTCGCGCCGGTCTGCTCGGCAATCCACTGGGCGACGGCGCTTTTGCCCGATGCCGTCGGGCCGACGAGCACGAACGCGCTGGGATTATTTTTCGTCATTGGCAGCGTTTTTGAGCGGATGGCTGGTGTGCCAGAGCGAGGAAAGCATGTAAAGGCCGACGGCGATGCAGATGGCGGAGTCGGCGACGTTGAAGGAAGGCCAGTGGTACGGGCCGACATAGAAATCAAGGAAGTCGGTGACATAGCCGACACGGATGCGGTCGATCAGGTTGCCGCAGATGCCGCCGACCATCAGGCCAAGCGCGAGGCGGTGATCGAACGTCGGATTGAGAACTTTACGGTGATAGACCGCCAGCAGGATCAGCACGACGATGGAAAGGATGATGAGTATCGGCATCTGCCCGCCGAATATACCCCACGCCGCGCCTTCGTTACGGACATAAACGAGATTGAAGAATCCGGGAATGACAACCTGCGGTTCGCCGCCATAGATTAACGATGTGCGTACCCACAGTTTGGTCAACTGATCGAGCAGAACAACGATCAGACCCAGAATGAGTACCAGCATGAAGTTCTCCTAGCTGCGCATGGTGCCGCCGAAGGGGCGGTAGTGGGCGCGGCCCTTTTCGAGTTCGGACTGAGCGCGCACGGTATAGCGCACATAAGGCAACGCCTGGAGGCGTTCAAAATTGATCGGCACGTTGGTCAGTTCGCAAATGCCGTAGGTGCCCTTTTCGATGCGGCGCAACGCGGCGTCAATTTCGAAGATCACTTCCTGCTCGCTGCCCATCATGTTGAGTTCCATTTCACGGTCAAACGTGTCGGTACCCTGATCGGACAGCGACGGGTCGCGCTGGTTGGCTTCCAGATTATCGCGCGACAGCGCGCTGTAATCGCCGGAAACGCGTTCGCGCAGCGTCAGCAGCAGATCTTTGAACTCGCGGACTTCTTTGGCGGTCAGCTTTCTGCCGGGAGGCGTGGAAGGTATATGGGGAGCCGGCTTGTGAACATGAACCGGAAGGACGGCCTTCTTGACCGCCTTTTTCGCGACGGGTTTCGCTTTGGCAGGAGCCTTTTTAACCACGGCTTTCTTGGCCGGAGCTTTCTTAGCTGGAGCCTTTTTAACAGCCTTTTTAGCCGGTGCTTTTTTAACAGCTTTTTCAGCCGTTTTCTTTTTAACAACCTTTTTTGCAACCATTCGTAAAGCCCTTCCCGTTATCCAAAAATCGATTCCCAGCTAAAAAAATAGGGGGTGCTTTTATCACGCGCCCAACTGGGTGTCAATCGGCATCCCCGCCAAAGTCAGGAAACCGTCAACCCGTCCCACGGAACCTCAATCCCGGCGGGCAGAGATGCCTGAAGCGTGTCGTGATCGGAATGGTGCGTCAGGTGGGTGATGAACGACCGTTTCGCGCCAATCCGCTGAAGATGCTCCACGCACTCACCGATCGAAAAATGAGTTGCGTGCCTGCCGGGCCGCAGACCGTCGAGAATCATCGCGTCCAGGTATTCCAACCATTGGAACGATGAATCCGGGATACCGGAGCAGTCGGGAATATACGCCAACCGATTACGATCCGCTTCGACCAGAAATCCGTAAATCAGCTCTTCGCCGTGCATCACCGGAATCGGCGTCACCCGTGCGCCGCCGATTTCAACCGGCGCGGTCATCTCCGTAAAGACCACACGCGGCACTCCGCCGAACGAATGGCTCGGCTTATCGACATAATCAAACTTGGCTCGCATCGAGGCGATGGTCTCCGGCGAACCGTAAACGTGAATGTGCGCCTGCTGCAGGTCGCTGAAGCGCCGGATGTCGTCAAAACCGAAAATATGGTCGGCATGAGGATGGGTGATAAAAACCGCGTCGACCCGCTCCACACCAAAGGTCATCACCTGATCGCGCAGATCCGGCGGCGTATCAAACAGCAGATGCTTCCCGACCGCCTGAACATAGAGACTGCACCGGCGGCGTTTGTTCTTCGGATTGTCCGACCGGCAGACCGCGCAGTTGCATCCAATCATTGGAACGCCGTGCGAGGTGCCTGTGCCTAGAAAAGTGACCTTCATGACAGTCGTTTAACTTCCAAGGCTCTCGATTGCACGTCAAATCGTGTGTGCTCATGATTCTGTAGCCGAGGCCGGTGGCCTCGGAATATGGCGAGCCCAACGGGCTCACCCACAGAAGAGGAAAAAAGAAAAACCGGCGGAGCCGGTCAGGCGTGGCGGTAGGTGATGCGGCCTTTGGTCAGATCGTAGGCGGAGATTTCGACGGTCACCTTGTCGCCGATGGAAATGCGGATGAAATTTTTACGGATCTTGCCGGAGACGTGCGCCAGCACCGTGTGTCCGTTATCGAACTTCACGCGATACATCGTACCGGGAAGCACCTCGGTCACCATCCCGTCCAATGAAACTAAACTGCCTTCATCTTTCGCCATACAGTCCCCTGCACAGAAATCTGGGATGCTGTATATTATTTCCCTAACACCGGAAACAAGCGGAAAAACGAGGATTTAGAATGAAATGCGGCATTGCGGGTTGCCGCCCTTAATCCGCCGTACGACATTCGCCACCGTAATCATTTAAACCCGTTTAAAATTGAAGTAAGGTTAATAATACTGTTCGATAAACACAAATAAGAGCTACAAGGAGAACCTAAGACCATGAATATAAAGTCAATAATGTTAATTGTACTACTCTGCATTTATTCCGTTGCTAGCGGATCAAATTTTGAGCTCACACTCGCAAGAGCAAGTGTATACGCCTATATAGATAAGGGGTGGGAGCCAGAAGCCAATTGCGTCGAAGCGAGAATCCGTACAAACATGGATATTGCCGGGAAAAAAGTTAAATCTGTTGCCTATTTCTACAATGAAAACCGAGAACTTGTTCGCAAACTAACGCGCCCAACACAGGTTTCCCTGGAAGATGGAAAATCATCTAGATCCCCTCTTCTTTATGAAAAAGATAAAAAGTACGAAGTCTATTTCGGAATCTCCCCTCAAAAAGGCGATAACAAATGGAAATATGTAATTGTTGTTGTTGGCACCGCGGGAGATTACGTGGCTGAAGTTTATCCCCGAGGTGAACTGGCAGATTTTGAATTTGACGAAAAATCTGAGATTCAAAAGAAGGCTGAATAGCTGTTCGAGTCGGCGAAATCAGCCTAATTCCATTTGTTCAACCACCGCTTCGGCAATGCGAAGACCGTCGATGCCGGAGCTGACGATGCCGCCAGCGTAGCCCGCGCCTTCACCGCAGGGATAGAGTCCGCGCACCGCCGACTGTCCGTCTTCGCCGCGCACGACGCGCACCGGACTCGAACTGCGCGTTTCGGAAGCGTAGATCAACGCCTCATCCAGAATCACGCCGCGCATACTGCGGAGCATTTTCGGCACGGCGTTGCGCAAGGTGTGTTCGACAAACTCCGGCAGCAGTCCGCGCAGTTGCGCCGGACGGGCCATCGTGCAGGAACGTTCTACAGGAAGTTCGGACGGTGCCGCGCCTTCTAAAAAATCAACCAGCCGCTGGGCGGGCAGAGAGTAATCGCCGCCGCCCGCCGCGAATGCCGCCGCTTCCAGTTTTTTCTGGAATTCGATTCCGGCCAGCACATTGTAGCCGAGGTCCGTGACCTCGGATTTTTTTCCGCCCTCACGGCGGGCGGCTACAGTCGGAAAATCGGTCGGCATCACTGGAACCAGAAACGCGGCGTTGCCGAACGGTTTGTCGCGTTTGGAGAGGCTCATGCCGTTGGTGGTCATCAGGCCGGCCGACGAGGCGCAGGAAATAACCAGTCCGCCGGGACACATGCAGAAGGAATAACAGGCACGGGCGTTTTCCTCTTCACGACGCGTCAGCCGGAAACTCGCTTTTCCAAGCATTGGAAACGAACCGCCCCACTGCGCCGTATCAATCCGGTGCTGGGGAATTTCGAGCCGCACGCCGACGGCGAACGGCTTGGCTTCGAGCGGCACGCCCTGCTCCGCCAGCATTTCATAAATATCGCGGGCGCTGTGGCCGGTCGCCAGCACACAGCAGTCGGTACGAAATTCTTCACCCGAGATCACCGCGCCGCGCACCGCGCCGTTTTCGATTTCCAGCCGATCAAGCCGTGCGCCAAAGCGCACTTCCCCGCCGAGTGAGAGTATCCGGTTGCGCAGTGCCGGAACCAGTTCTTCGAGTACGTCGCTGCCGATGTGCGGTTCGGCGTCGATCAGAATATCGGGTGACGCGCCGCAAGACACCAGCGCTTCGAGAAAGCGGCGGACACGCGGACGGTCTTTACTGCGCGAGGTCAGTTTGCCGTCGGAAAAAAGGCCCGCGCCGCCTTCGCCGTAGAGCACGTTGCTTTCAACATCCAGCGTTCCGTTTTTCCAAAACGCTTCGACCCGTTTGGCGCGCGGCGCGGCGGCTTCGCCTCGTTCGATCAACAGCGGTTTGAGTCCGGCTTCCGCCAGACCGAGCGCGGCCATCAGTCCGGCGGGACCGGCGCCGACCACAAGAATTGGCGATTGTAGATTTCCGATTTGTGATTGGGGAATGGGGATTAGGGTTTTTTGTTCCGCCACCTCAACGTCGCGCAGTCCGGCGGGAAGTTTGCCGGAGAATTCCACTTCGACCGCGACGGTCATACGCGGCGAACGTCCGCGAGCATCAATCGAGCGGCGGATTGTTTTAAGCCCGCTCAACGCCGACGGATTACAGCGCAGCACCTTGGCGGCGGCCTTGAGGAGCTGTTCCGGCGTGTATCCCGGCGGCAGATCGAGCTGGTTGATGCGAAGTTTCATGAGCCCGGAAGCATATTCAAACCCCGCTCCCGGCACAGTCCGAAAAACAATAACTTTTAGGCGAAGGACAATCGGGCCAGCCATTTGACATTTTCGGACATCAGGTCTATATCTGTTTCAATTTTTCAAGGAAACTTATGCAATTATCCGTTAAAGACGTCGCCAAGCTGTTAAATGTCACCGAGGAAACAATTTACCGCTGGATTAAGCAGGAAAGCATCCCGGTTCACCGCAGCA
>JBAXDG010000031.1:0-17902 GCA_037141075.1 Kiritimatiellales bacterium | reverse complement strand
TCGTTACCTCCATGTAAAACATTCTCCACACAGAGCAAACAAAGCTAAGCAAGGGCCTCTATTCCCTTTGTGTTAAATTATTCTCTATTCGCGCCAGGCAACATCATCCGGTAAAGGCCATCCACCAACTTCATTTCATGAAAATTTATAATCAAACCGAGGGGAATATCCATGAGTTTCATGTAGCTCAAAAGTTGCGCTTTATGGATCGGCAGAATTTTATCAACGACTTTCAGTTCCAGTAAAAGGCAGTCCTCGACCAATACATCCAGCCGCAACGGCTCCTCAAAGACATGGCCTTTGTATTCAACGGGAACCAGTTTTTGATTTACAGACGTAATATTGCGCAGACTAAGCTCCCTGACCAAACACCGCTCATAGATCGACTCAATCAGTCCGGGGCCTTTTAATCGATGGACTTCTATCGCCGCACCAATCACCTCGCTACTCAACTCATCGGCTTTTTGAAACAATGGATGCAATTCCATTTCCCTTCGTTCTCTTCATTACCTCTGTGTAAAAACACCCTCAAACAAAACCAATTGAGGATCTTCGTTTCCTTCGTTCTCTCTGTGTAAAATAATCCACACACAGAGCAAACAAAGCTAAGCAAGGGGCCTCCGTTTCCTTCGTTACCTCTGTGTAAAAAACCTCTCCAGTGCTTTCAAATGTCGGTCTGTTGCCTTGCCATCCCCATACGGATTATGAGCACGGGACATGGTTTCATAAACTGTCTGATCCATCAGCAATTCACTCACCCCGCCAATGATCGCCTCATAATCCGTTCCAACGAGCCGGACCGTTCCGGCGTCCACCGCTTCAGGCCGTTCGGTCGTATCCCTCATGACCAACACCGGTTTTCCAAGGCTTGGAGCCTCTTCCTGAACACCGCCGGAGTCCGTCAGAATAATATGCGCCCGGTTCATCATCGCCACAAAGGGAAGATAGTCGAGCGGCCCCAGAAGATGGACATTGCCGATCACCGATTCGCCGCAAAGAATGCGCTCTACCGGTTCGCGGACGTTGGGATTGAGATGCACGGGATAAACAAAATGCACATCCGGAAAGCGCCGCGCAAGTTCTGCAATGGCTCTGCAGATATCCTCAAACCCCTGCCCGAAGTTTTCACGCCGATGCCCGGTGATCAGCACCATGCGGTGCTTCGTTGAGAGTTGAGCGTTGTTTGTTGTCGAGGGCTGAAGAAAGTCGGGAAGGCCTTCGACGTGCGGAGGATTGCCTTTGATTTTTTCCAAAGCCAGGAAAAGAGCATCAATCACCGTGTTCCCCGTGACAATGATCAGCTCTTCCAGAATGTGCTCGCGCAACAGGTTCTGGCGGCTGGTTTCCGTCGGCGCGAAATGCAGTCCGGCAATACGTGAAGTCAGCACGCGATTGGCCTCTTCCGGCCAAGGCGACATCATATTCCCCGTCCGCAGCCCCGCTTCCACATGCCCCACTGGAATCTTATGATAAAACGCGGCCAGAGCGGCGCTGAAGACAGTCGTTGTGTCTCCCTGAACCAGAATCATGTCCGGCTTATATTCAGCAAGGTATTGATCAATTCCGGTTATGGCCCGCGCGGTCAGCCCGGCCAGGGTCTGATTCGGCTTCATCAGATCCAAATCAACATCCGGCCGAATATCGAAAACTTCCAGCACCTGATCCAGCATCTGCCGGTGCTGCGCTGTTACGCAGACGTGGCACTCAAAATCCGGATGCGCCTTCAGCGCCAGAATTACCGGCGCCAGCTTGATCGCTTCCGGACGGGTTCCAAATATTACCGATATTTTTTTCATTTCTTACTCTGATAAATGTTTACTGATTTCAGTCTTCGGATAGCGGCTTCAGACCAGCAGTTGCGCCAGCCCTTCCTTCAGAACCGTCTGCGACTTATAACCCAGCGTCTTCCGGACTTTGGAAATATCCGCACCGGAATGTTTGATATCCCCGGCACGTGACGGCATAAACTTACGCTCTACCGTCTGCCCGACAATGGATTCTAAATCATCTAGCAGTGATAACAGGCTGGTTGCTTTGCCGCTGGCGACGTTGAAGACGTTAAACGCGGCAGAGCCGCTCGTTGAAACGCCGCTTCGCGGCTCGTTAAAACGGGCACTGCCCTCGTTGAATGTTGAATTCGTTGAACCGTCTTTACACGACTCGTTTAAATCGGATTCACGTTTAACGGCTTTAACGTTTTGAACGATTTTAACCGTTGTCATGGCTAATAAATTAGCCGAGACAACGTCTGCGACATTGACGAAGTCGCGGGTTTGTTCCCCGTCGCCGTAGATGGTGATTGGCAGTCCTTTTTTGATCCGCTCGGAAAAAATGGAGATGACTCCGGAATACATGGATGAAGGATCCTGCCGCGGACCGAATACATTGAAGTAGCGCAGCGCCACCGTTTCGAGGCCGAAGCATTCGGCATAAACTTTGAGATAATATTCTCCGGTCAGTTTGGCCAGCGCATACGGGCTTTTCGGTTCCGGCAGCATGTCCTCGCGCTTCGGCAGTTCAGGGTTGTCGCCGTAGACGGCCGCCGAACTGGCAAAGACAACGCGTTTGACCCCTTGTTGCCGCGCCGCTTCCAGAATGTTCAGCGTTCCGGTGATGTTGATGTCGTGGTTGTCACGCGGACGATTGATTGAATCGGGCACGGAAACCAGCGCCGCTTCGTGGAAAATCCCGTCGCACCCTTCCGCCGCTTTCAGACAGGTTGCCGCATCGCAAATATCTCCTTCAATAAATTCGATCTTGTTCCAAACTTCGGAAAGGTTCGCTTTATGACCGGACGAAAGATCGTCGAGAACGACCACGTCATGGCCCTGTTCAACCAAGGTATCCGTGATGTGCGAGCCGATGAATCCGGCACCACCTGTGACTAGATATTTCATTTTTGAAGACCTTAGGCTTTAGGCCTTAGACTTGAGGTTGCAGGGAAAATCAAATTAATGGAATCGGACTAACGGCGGGGTTGTAATTCAAACCCTTTGACCGGTCGGTGATTTTTTGCGCCGGCACACCGCCGACAACGGTGTAAGGTTCAATATCTTTTGTCACCACGGCCCCGGCCGCAATAACGGCCCCTTCCCCGACCGTCACACCGGGCAGGATAATACAGCGCGGACCGAGCCATGCATAATCGTTAATCTCCACCGGCTTAAACATCGTTCCAAACTGCGGATCGCGGTAATCATGCTGCGCCGTCCAGATCATCACTTCACTGCTGAGGTTGACGTTCTTTCCGACTGTCAGCCCGCCGCGCGCATCCAGCGTCGCGCGATGTCCGATCACCGTATTCGCGCCGATCTTGAGTTTGCGCGGACTACGGATCTCAAACCCTCCGTAAAGAACGGCGGATGAAGCAATATCCGCCCCGAACAAATGTCTGAGGATAAACTTCCGCGCCCACTGAGACGGGAAACGCCCCAAAGCCCTGAGGCTCAGATAAAGCAATGCGGTTTTATATGAATTAGGCATTAGACTCTGGGCTTCAGGGTTACAGCCGTGCATCCACCAGATCACGGGGCAGGACATTCTTAATGTCGTAGATAACACAAGGATCAGAGCCCAAGGCTTTCAATTCCGCTTCGTTCATTCCTTTGAACTGATCGTGCGCGACAGCGAGAACGATGGCGGAGTAGCCGCCGGAGGCTTGGGGCGTGGCGCGTGGAGCATGGAGCTCTTTTGTTAGAGAAAGGCTGTATTCACGCAGTACTTCGGCCGCGTCGGCCCAGGGATCATAAACATCCACGGCGCAACCGTATTCTTCCAATGCATGGACAATATCAACGACGCGGGTATTGCGAATGTCGGGGCAGTTTTCTTTGAAGGTAAGCCCCAGAACGAGCACTCTGGATCCATTCACCGTGATTTTCTTTTTGAGCATCAGCTTGATGGTTTCATCGACCACAAATTGCCCCACCCGGTCATTGATGCGACGCTGCGCTGAAATCAGTTCGGGATAATACCCGGCCTGCTGCGCCTTGAAGCTTAGATAATACGGATCGACTCCGATGCAATGTCCGCCGACCAGTCCCGGACGGAACGGCAGGAAGTTCCACTTCGATCCGGCAGCCTCCAGCACATCCAGCGTATCAATGCCCATTTTGCTGAAGATCATGGCCAGCTCGTTCATCAAGGCGATGTTGACGTCGCGTTGCGTATTCTCAATCACTTTGGCCGCCTCCGCCACTTTGATGGACGGCGCTTTATGCGTCTCGACCGTCAGGATGCTACGGTAAAGGCTGTCCACGAAGTCGGCGACTTCCGGAGTGGAACCCGAGGTGATTTTCACGATATTGGTCAATCGGCGCTGTTTGTCGCCGGGGTTGATGCGTTCCGGACTGTAGCCTGCAAAAAAGTCCACGTTGAATTTGAGTCCGGAAACTTTTTCTACCACCGGAATACAGTCCTCTTCGGTCGCGCCCGGATAAACCGTGGATTCATAAATGACCACGTCGCCTTTGGAAATCACCTTGCCGACCGTTTCGCTGGCTTTGATCAGCGGAGTCAGGTCGGGCCGGTTGGAATTATCGACGGGCGTCGGAACGGTGACAATGAACACGTTGCAGGCCGACAGGTCGGACAAATCCGTCGAATAGGACAAATATTCTGATCCCGCCAGCTCTTCCGGGGAGCATTCCAGAGTGTGGTCTTTGCCAGAAGCCAGTTCAGCCACCCGGGCCTTGTTGATATCAAATCCAAGGGTTGGAAATTTTTTACCGAATTCAACCGCCAACGGCAGGCCAACATACCCGAGCCCGATGATACCGATGCGGACACCGGAGAGAGACTTTTTGCCGGACTCTTTTGTCATGATTTTCCTCCATACATCGGCAGTTGATGCGTCGGTATATTTTTCAAAAGCGGAGCCTTCTGATCTTTCTCTGAGACGAGGAAGTCCTGACCAGGCCATTCGATTCCAACGTCCGAATCATTCCAGCGCAAGGCGTATTCATCGCCCGGCGTGTAGAGGTCGCTGCATTTGTAAACCATGTCGACTTCGTCGCTCAGCACACAAAATCCGTGAGCGAAACCTTTCGGGATAAAAAGCTGATGGTGATTTTTTTCTGACAGGATGGTGCCGACCCATCTCCCAAAGGTCGGAGAGGCGTAACGGATATCCACCGCGACATCAAATATTTCGCCGCGAATTACAGAAACGAGCTTATCCTGCGCATGATAGAGTTGGTAGTGCAGTCCGCGTAAAACGCCATAGGCTGAGCGTGACCAGTTGTCCTGCACAAAGCGCATGCCGATACCCATCTCGTGGTATTGTTTTTCATGATACGTCTGCTGAAAAAAGCCGCGGTCGTCCGGAAAGACATCCGGCTTAAGCAGTCTCACTTCAGGGATATCTGTTTTGATAATTATCATTGTTTCAACCTCCGTAATGGATCAGTCCATCAACCGTTTTTCGTCTCCTTGAGGAGCCGAAGAAGATATTGCCCATATTGATTTTTGGAGAGTTCGTGCCCAAGTTTTTCGAGCTGAGCGGAGCTGATGAATCCTTTGCGCCAGGCGATCTCCTCAACACAGGCGATTTTCAACCCCTGCCGGGCCTCAATGGTTTCCACATAACTCCCGGCCTGCTGCAGCGATTCGTGTGTGCCGGTATCCAGCCAGGCGAATCCGCGGCCCAGCACTTCGACCTGCAATTTGCCCTCTTCAAGATACTGCTGATTAATTGTTGTGATTTCCAACTCGCCGCGCGCCGACGGTTTTTGGTGTTTGACCATGTCGACGACCCGATTGTCGTAGAAGTAAAGCCCCGGCACGGCGTAGTTCGATTTCGGCTTGGCCGGCTTTTCCTCAATCGACAGCGCCTTGCCGTTTGCATCAAATTCCACAACCCCATAGCGCTCCGGATCAAGAACCGGATAGGCAAAGACGGTTCCGCCTTCGGCGCGGGTGTCAGCGTTCCGAAGCATGCCGCTGAATCCGTGTCCGTAAAAAATATTATCGCCCAGCACCATGCACACTGGGTCTTTTCCGATAAACTTTTCGCCAATTAAAAAAGCCTGCGCCAGTCCTTCGGGCTTCGGCTGTTCGGCGTAGCTGAACGAGAGCCCCCACTGCTCGCCGCTTCCGAGCAGTTCCCGGAACATCGGCAGATCGTGCGGCGTGCTGATAATGAGGATCTCGCGAATTCCCGCCAGCATCAAAACCGACAGCGGGTAGTAGATCATTGGTTTATCATAAACCGGCAGCAACTGTTTGCTGACCACCCGCGTTAAGGGATGAAGCCGAGTCCCTGATCCGCCAGCCAGAATAATGCCTTTTCTCATAGTTTCCGCCTCCGTTTAACTTAAGATTTTCCCAGCCGCTCGCCGGCATATTTTCCTGAACGAATCGGGCCCCACCACCACTCGTTATCCAGATACCACTGTACCGTGCGGCGGATGCCGCTGTCGAAATCCTCCAGCGCACGCCAGCCGAGTTCCGTTTCGAGTTTGGTTGCATCAATCGCATAGCGCTGGTCGTGGCCGGGGCGGTCTTTCACAAACGTAATCAAATCTTTATAGGCTCCGCTTTGACGCGGCTTCAGCTCATCCAGAATTCTACAGATGGTCTCGACGACCTCAAGGTTGGTCCGCTCGTTCCGTCCTCCGACGTTATAGGTTTCGCCGGGAACGCCCTTCTCGACCGCCAGAACCAGTGCCCGGGCGTGATCTTCCACATAGAGCCAGTCGCGAATATTGTCGCCCTTTCCATAGATTGGAAGCGGCTTTTGATCCAGAGCATTCAGGATCACCAGCGGAATCAGTTTTTCCGGAAAGTGATAGGGCCCATAATTGTTCGAACAGTTTGTGATAACCGTTGGTAGTCCATAGGTGTGGTGCCAGGCCATCACCAGATGGTCGCTGGAGGCCTTGCTCGCCGAATACGGCGAGCGCGGATCATAAGGCGTCGTCTCCTGAAAAAATCCTTCCGCACCCAGAGATCCGTACACTTCATCCGTCGAAATGTGGTGAAAGCGAAACGCCTGTTTCCGATCATTGGAAAGTCCGCTCCAATATTCACGGGCACAATCGAGCATCGTATACGTGCCGACAATATTGGTTTCAATAAATGCCGCCGGCCCGTCAATCGAACGATCCACATGCGATTCGGCCGCCAGATGCATCACCGCGTCCGGCTGAAACGCGGCAAACAGTCCGGCGATTTTTGCCCGATCGCAAATATCCGCCTGCGCAAACCGGTAAAGCGGGCTTTTTTCAATTTCCTTCAGCGATTCCGTATTGCCCGCATAGGTGAGCTTGTCGACATTCAGCACACTGATGTTTTTTTCTTTCACCAGATAGCGACAAACCGCTGAACCGATAAAACCTGCCCCGCCAGTTACCAGTATTTTTTTCATTTCAGTAATCCTCTTGTCTCGCTGATCAATAAAGCGCGATGTTCTAAAACAAAATTCTTCAGCTCTGTTTCCCAGTTATCAAAAACGTTCATCCCCAGCCGCTTCAATGCGACGTTTTCCAGAATTGAATTTTTCGGCCGCCGGGCGGGCGTCGGATATTCGGCTGTTGTGCAGGGCGCCATGCGATACGGCACATCCATCAACTGAAGAAAGCGTCCGGCCAGATCGTACCAGCTGCAATATCCTTCTGACGTGGCGTGAAAAATGCCGGCCGCTTTTGCATCAACGACCGCCGCGATCTGCCGCGCCAGCGTGTGCGACCAGGTCGGCGAGCCGAATTGATCGTTCACCACACGGATTTCGCGCTCCGGATTTTGCAGTGCCAGCCGTAACATGGTTTTCAGAAAATTTTTCCCGTGCGCCCCGTAGAGCCAGGCCGTGCGCAGAATGGCGGCATCTGCTCCACTTTCCAAAACGGCCTGTTCGCCCGCCAGTTTGGATTTCCCATACTCGGAAACCGGGGCGACCGGATCCGTTTCAACCAAAGCTTCAAACAGCGGTCTGTTTCCGTCGAAGACATAATCCGTCGAAACATGCACCAGAAAAGCTCCGTTAGTAGCAGCCCATTCCGCCAGATGTTTCGGGCCGTCCGCATTCACCTTCCAGCAGGCCGGATCCGTTTCGCAGGCATCGACAGCGGTGTAGGCCGCGCAATTTACGATGACCTCCGGCTGACATTTATTCAATTGTTCCAAACATTGGAAACGATCGGCGATGTTGATGTCGGGAAGATCAATCCCAGCGGCCTTTTCTCCCAGCACCGACATACAGTCCGTGCCGAGCTGGCCTTTACATCCGACAATCAGAATGGTGCCTGCAGAATTCATCTAACTCCGTGAAAGAAAATCCTGATAAGCACGGGCAAGCCCCTCTTTGAGAGTCACTTTGGGAGTCCAGCCGAGCGCATTGATTCTGGAAGAATCCATCAGCTTGCGCGGCGTGCCGTCAGGCTTACTTGAATCCCAGGATATTTTCCCGTTGAATCCGATAACCTCTTTGACCGTTTCGGCCAGTTGTTTGATGGTGACCTCTTTGCCCGATCCGACATTGATGTGCGACTGCACCGTTCCTGACTCGTCGGTGAAAGCCATATCTTTGTAGTTCGCCTTCTCGACCAGAAACACACACGCTTCGGCCAGGTCGTCGCTGTATAAAAATTCGCGCAACGGCGAACCGGTTCCCCAGCAAACCACCTCTGCGGCGCCGCTCACTTTGGCTTCGTGGAAACGGCGGATCAGTGCGGGAAGAACATGGGAATTCTCCGGATGATAATTGTCGCCGGGTCCATACATGTTAGTCGGCATGGCGGAGATGAAGTTTGTGCCGTACTGCCGGTTATAGGCATCGCACAACCGGATGCCCGCGATTTTAGCGATGGCATACGACTCGTTCGTCGGTTCGAGCGGGCCGGTCAGCAAAGCCTCTTCTTTAATCGGCTGCGGCGCCAGCTTGGGATAAATGCAGCTCGATCCAAGGAAGAGTAGCTTTTTAACGCCGTGTTTATACGCCGCGTGAATAACGTTCAGTTCAATCATGAGGTTTTCATAAATGAACTGTCCGCGATAGGTGTTGTTGGCGTGAATGCCGCCGACTTTTGCCGCCACCAGCACCACGTACTCCGGCTTCTCTTTGGAGAAGAAGGCCTCCACCTCGGCCTGATTCATCAGATCCATTTCATCAATGGAGCGCCCGATCAGGTTCGTGTAACCGTGCCGCTCAAACGCCCGCCAGATTCCGCCGCCAACGAGGCCTAAGTGGCCGGCGATGTAGATTTTCGAATCTTTTTTCATAAAGCCGTCCTCAAAATCCTTTGGAATAAGGAACTCCGTCTAGAATTTTGAGGTCACCGTCCGTCATGATTTTGACGAGTTCTTCGAATTTTACTTTCGGTTCCCAGCCAAGCTGTTTTTTGGCTTTAGCCGGATTGCCGAGCAGCTGTTCCACTTCGGCCGGGCGGTAATAGCGTTCGTCCATGCGAACGACGATCTCGCCGGTGGCTTTGTTTTTGCCGACTTCTTTGACGCCTTCGCCTTCCCAAACGATCTTAATCCCGACATGTCCGAACGACTTTTCGATAAATTCGCGGACGGTATGCATTTCGTTGGTCGCGACGACGTAATCATCCGGTGAGCCCTGCTGAAGCATCATCCACATCATCAGGACATAGTCGGGCGCATAGCCCCAGTCACGGAAAGCGTTGATATTTCCCATGTAGAGACATTTCTGCAGACCGCGTGAAATGCGCGCCACCGCCATGGTGATCTTGCGGGTGACGAAGGTTTCGCCGCGGCGGGGCGATTCGTGGTTGAAGAGAATCCCGTTGCTGGCGTGCAGGCCGTAGGCTTCGCGATAGTTTTTGACGATCCAGAAGCCATACTGCTTGGCCACCGCGTAAGGCGAGCGCGGATAGAACGGCGTGGTTTCGGTCTGCGGAACTTCCTGCACCATTCCGTAGAGTTCGGAGGTGGATGCCTGATAAAATCGGCACTTCACGCCGGTCTCGCGGATAGCGTCGAGCAAGCGCAGCGTTCCGATGCCGTCCACCTCGGCGGTGTATTCCGGAACCTCAAAAGAAACCTGCACATGCGACTGCGCACCGAGGTTGTAGATTTCCGACGGATGAACTTTTTCGATCAACCGGTTGAGGTTGCTTGAGTCGGTCAGATCGCCGTAATGCAGAAACATCTTTACGCCGGTTTCGTGCCGGTCTTTGTAGAGATGGTCGATACGGTCGGTGTTGAACGAGCTGGATCTGCGGATAATTCCGTGTACTTCGTAGCCTTTGTCGAGCAACAGTTCGGCAAGATACGATCCATCCTGTCCGGTTATTCCAGTGATGAGTGCTTTTTTCATGAGCAACCTTTGATTGAGCTAATGATTAAAATATTCCTTGTACCACTTCACAAATTCAGGGAGACCCTTTGAAATCGGAGTGGACGGATCATAGCCCAGCTTTTTCCGGGCTTTGGAAACATCGGCGAACGTCACCGGAACATCGCCCGGCTGCATCGGCAGCATTTCCATCTTCGGCTTCACGCCCAGCGCGTCCGACAGCGTTTTGATAAAATCCATCAGATTTTCCGGCTTGCTGTTGCCGAGATTAAAAATCTCATACGGCTCCAGTCCGTCGGCAAACAGCGCCGCCTTCACGCCGGCGACAACGTCGGTGATATAAGTGAAATCGCGCTCCATCTTGCCGTGGTTAAAAACCGGGATCGACTTGCCCTTCAGCATCGCCTCGGTAAACGTCCAGTAGGCCATATCCGGCCGGCCCCACGGGCCGTACACCGTGAAAAAGCGCAGGCCGACCGTCTGCAAGCCGTACAAATGCGTGTAGGTATGGCTCATCAGCTCGTCCGCCTTCTTGGTCGCCGCATACAGACTGACCGGATTGTCGACCGGATCGGTTTCACTGAACGGAATCTTTTTGTTCCCGCCGTAAACACTGGAGCTGGAGGCGTAAACCAGTCGCGGAATTTTGGCGTGGCGGCAGGCTTCCAGAATATTCAGATGCCCTTCCAGATTGGCTTTCTGATAAGCCGCCGGATTCTGAATCGAGTAGCGCACCCCCGCCTGCGCCGCCAGATGGCACACGCGATCAAACTTGTGCTCCCGGCACAGCGCCAAGAGCAGTTCATAGTCCGCCAAATCGCCCTGAACCGCCGTATATCCCTTGCGTCCTTCCAGCCGGGCGCTGCGAGCCTCTTTCAAGGAGACATTGTAGTAGTCATTAAAATTATCGAGACCGACCACCTCATGGCCGTCATTCAGAAGCGACTCGGCCAGATGCATGCCGATAAATCCGGCGGTTCCTGTTACGAATATTTTCATATTTGGGGAATTGGTTGATTTAAGGATTCGGAAATTGGTGAATCCCTAATTCTCTAATTTTCCAATCTTTCTAATTTGTCTTTCCGCCCGCTACGCGGGCGGGCTGCCGCCCGCGGTCGCTCGGGAACTTTTTCCCGAAACCTTCCTTTTCAACGTTTTCTATGTATTTCGCAGTCAATTGCGAAACTTCTAACTCACGCGGCGGGCTCCAGCGCCTCCATCGGCACTTCGGCCTCCACCGCGGTTCCCATCAGGTCCATCAAAATTTTCACGCGCTCACCGCCAGGCAGCACCTGCGTCACGATGGCGCGCAGTCCCCTCATCGCCCCTTCGCTGATCACAGCCTTGTCGCCTGTCTTCAGCGCGGGCTCTTTAATTACAACCACGCCATCCGCCGCGCTCCGTAGCATACTCACCACAAAATCGGGAACCTGAGCGCACTCTCCGGCAAAACGAACCAGTCCCCGCACCCCGTAGGTGCTGGAAACCAAGCGAAGCATGGTCGCCATATCAAACCGGGCGAATAAGTAGCCGGGGAACAGCGCCTCTTCGAACCAGACCTTGCCGCGCTTCGTATTGCGCTGGAAGCGTATGCGAGGACAGAACACCTCAATGCCCGCCAGCCGTTCCAGCTGGCCAGCGGCAATGTGCTCGCGTTTGGTTTGCGTCCTAATGCAATACCAGGCGGCAAATAAAGTTGACGGGATTTCGTTCATTTATTCGGGCTTAATAAAGTTCAAAGCAAAAGGCAGAAGCGAGCCAGCGCGCTTCTGCCATCCCTGCAACCGATCAATCCGCTCGGCAATAAATTCCTTTCGACCCGCCTCTTCCGCATCAATCAGCCCTTCAATCCGGGCCATACGCGCCTTGCCGTTATCCAGGTGAGGACGAATCTGTTCATTGGCAAAACCGGCGACGATCTTACGCAGTTCAGCTTCCGCCGCATAGAAATCCCGCCGATCGCCCGCCACATAAACCGGATTGACTGCTCCGAAGGAGCGCAAAATCTTAAGTCCTTGGCTGGTAGAGCCTTTGCTGATTTTCAACTTAAGCATCAGATCATCAATACACATCGGTTCCGGAGAGATAAAAAGGATGCCATAAAGCTCGCCGACCGAACGCGGCAGGCTCAGCACCCCGGCGATACGCACAAAAATTTCGACGACCTCTTTTTCGAGTTCTGAAAGTGCCGGACTCATGGCGGCTCCTCCTAATGATTCAGATTGTTCAAAATATAATGAACGAAGCGGGCTTTGCCAAGTTAAATTCCAGTAAAATCAATGTGTTACAACGGCTTATAATTTCCAGCCATTGGAAAAATCTCATGCTCGGACGGGGTTGGAATTTTGGATCGAGTCCGGTAGGCTCCGGTCGAGAATCGGTAGCGATTGCAAACCTTGGACAATATTTTCAACAGAAGGAAACTAAGGGGATCAAAGGATGGATGGGTTAGGGAGAAATGGAAATTCACGGGAGTTTGACCTGCAACCTTCGTTGTCCTTCGTTTCCTTCTGTAAAAATTAACTCGGCATATTAAGGAGATCCTTATGAGCGGCCACCACAAGCACGCCAATACCAACGACGGTTTGGTCAGTTCCAAAATGCTGATCAAGTCGGTGGATGAAATCCTCAAGCGTGTCCATCTTGACCGCGACCACGACATTCCGTACCTCGCCGGTTACAGCGTTGACCGCTCCAAAATCTATATCGACCGCCACCTGCAGAAAACCTACCAAGACAAACAGGGCCATCATCACGAAGTTGACCGGTTTCTGATCCTCCACGAAGCCACTGAAAAGGCGCTGATCGACACCTGGAACCTGCATTATCAGCACGCCCACCAGATCGCCCTGCGCGCCGAAGAAGCGGCGGTCCGTGCCGCCGGACTCGAATGGAGGGAATACGACAACTTCATGCAGCAGTGGATCAAAAAGGCCGACTCCGAACAAATCACCAAGGTTCCCGCCAACCTCGACCTCACGCCCTACCTCGACGAAAACGACACCGAACTCATCAAAGTCATGCAGCGCGCCATGGTGCCTTGATGCAGGGCTCCAAACCTTGGAAGCTTTTCACCCAGTTTCCCCAATGGCTGGAAGTCTCATGGTGGACGAGGCATCCTTGCCTCGGGCCAGCGGCTGGAAGCCGCTTCCACCTTTTGCGCGCCTTGCGATCTTTCGCGGCTAACTTTGCTTGGAAAATCCGCCGGAATCCGTAGTCTGTTGCGGTTTACGAGGAGCCGACTATGAACGAGAAGTACCCTTTTTCTGAAATTGAACCGAAGTGGCAGGCGCACTGGAACGAGCATGGTCTGTTCAAGACCGATCTGTCGAAGACGGCGCAGAAGTATTACTGCTTGATGATGTTCCCTTATCCGTCCGGCAAACTGCACGTCGGCCACGGCCGCAACTACATCATCGGCGACGCCGTCGTCCGCTACAAAAAGATGCGCGGCTTCAATGTTCTCTCGCCGATGGGCTGGGACGCGTTCGGCCTGCCTGCCGAAAACGCCGCGATCAAGACCGGCACGCCGCCGCGCGAAAGCACGCTCAAGAATATCGTCGTGATGAAGGAACAGCTCGCCGCCTGGGGCTGCTGCTACGACTGGGACAAGGAAGTCACCTCCTGCGAGCCGGAATATTACAAATGGACGCAGTGGCTTTTCATCCAGATGTTCAACCGCGGGCTGGCGTATAAGAAGAAGAGCAACGTCAACTGGTGCCCGGACTGCGCGACGGTGCTGGCCAACGAGCAGGTCGTTGACGGTCTTTGCGACCGCTGCGATTCCGTCGTCGTTCAGAAGGCGCTCGAACAGTGGTTTTTCAAAATCACCGACTACGCCCAGCGCCTGCTCGACGATCTCGACACGCTCGAAGGCTGGCCGGAGCGCGTAAAGACGATGCAGCGCAACTGGATCGGCCGCTCCGAAGGATCGGAAATTGATTTCGCGCTCGTTCCGCGCACCGACGGCAAAGCCGACAGCTCGAACAAAGTTTCCTGCTTCACCACCCGCGTGGACACCATTTACGGCTGCACCTACATGGTGCTGGCGCCGGAATACGTGAATCTCAAAGAGATGATCGCCGGTCTGCCGCAGGAGCAGGAAGTGCTGAAGTTTGTCGCCGACAGCGCCAAGCTGACCAACCTCGACCGCGAATCCGACGTCCTCGAAAAGAAAGGCGTCTTCACCGGCCGCTATGTCGTTAATCCGTTCACCGGCAAGCAAGTTCCGCTGTGGGTCGGCGACTATGTGTTGATGTACGGCACCGGCGCGGTGATGGCCGTGCCGGCACACGATACCCGCGACTGGGCTTTCGCCAAGAAGTACAACCTGCCGATCAAACTTTCGATCCAAAATCCGGAAGGCTCGCTCGTCCTCGCCGCAATGGACAACGCCTATACCGAAGACGGCGTCTGCTGCGACTCCGGCGAATTCACCGGCCTGCCGAACCGTGATGCGATCAGCGCAATGATCAAGCACGCCGAGAAAAAAGGCTTCGGCAAAGGCACGATCAATTTCCGTCTGCGCGACTGGCTGATTTCCCGCCAGCGCTACTGGGGCGCGCCGATTCCGATCGTCTACTGCGACCGCTGCGGCATGGTTCCGGTCAACGACGACGAACTGCCAGTTCTGCTGCCGACCGACGTCGAGTTCAAGCCGACCGGCGAGTCGCCGCTCAAAGGCTCTGATGCGTTCATGAATTGCACCTGCCCGAAGTGCGGCGACCCGGCGCGGCGCGAGTCCGACACGATGGACACATTCGTCGATTCAAGCTGGTACTTCCTGCGCTACCTCAATGCCCGCGACGGTTCGCAGGCGATTGACACCAAAGCCGCCAATAACTGGCTGCCGGTTGACCAATATATCGGCGGTATCGAGCACGCCATTCTGCATCTGCTTTACGCCCGCTTCTTCACCAAGGTCATTCACGACCTCGGCCTGATCGGTTTCGACGAACCGTTCGCCAAACTTTTCACGCAGGGAATGATCTGCAAGAAGAGCGACAACGACGGCAAGCTCTACAAAATGAGCAAATCCAAAGGCAACGTCGTCAGCCCGAACGAGCTGATCGAAAACTACGGCGCCGACACCGTCCGCCTCTACACCCTCTTCATCGGCCCGCCGGAAAAAGAAGCCGAGTGGAACGACAGCGCCGTCGAAGGCTCTTACCGTTTCCTCGGCCGTATCTGGCGCCGCGTCTGGCAGCACCGCGATCTGCTGATCGCCGCCAAGGCGCTGGTTCCAGAACTTGGAAAAATGGACAAACCGGAGCGCGACCTTTACCGCAAGCTGAATGAGTCAGTGAAAAAAATCACGCACGACCTCGACGGCGCCTTCCATTTCCATACGGCCATTTCGACCATCATGGAACTGATGAACGCCATCGACGAAATCAAAGTCGATGCTTCCAGCTCCGATCAGGCCAAAGCCGTCTTCCGCGACGCCATCGAAAAAGTGATCGTGCTGATCTCGCCCTTCGCGCCGCATATCTCCGAAGAGCTGTGGAAAGAACTCGGCCATACCGGCGGAATTCTTTCAGCTAAATGGCCGGAAGTTGTCGAAGCCGCACTGCACCGCGACGAAATTCAGATGGCGTTGCAGGTGAACGGTAAAGTCCGCGGACAAATCACCGTGCCGTCGACCGCGACCAAAGAAGAGATCGAAAAACTCGCCGTCACCGACGAAGCGGTCATCCGCTGGAGCGAAGGCAAAACGATCAAAAAAGTCATCGTCGTCCCCGGACGTCTGGTGAACATCGCGGTGGGATAACCAGCCGCAGTTTCAATTGTTATTGGCAAAGCCCGGCTTACTGCATCCGGACCTTGATCTGATAGAGGTTCACCCTCGAGCCGGGGTTTAAGTTGGTGAAACTTCCCTGCGTCCACGGAATGTTGGTTTCCAAGGGTTGGAATCCGTTCACGAGATTCGTTGACCAGTAGACCGAATAGACCCGTCCGGAAACCGCGCTCCAGGTAATTACATTGCGGGTGTTCTGCGCCGCCTTGAGAACGGAGGCTGCATTGGTCGGGTTAGTTCCCGCAATGTATTCATACTCGGTTAGCACGCCGTCACCGTCCAGATCCTGAGCAAAAGCCGTATCCTGATTATTGGTGATTCCGTATTGAGCTAACCATTCACACGCCGCGAACATCGGCGGAATATTGGTGGTGTAGGTCGCGGTCACAGTTATATCCATTGCCAGCATAGTCACTGTAGTAGTTGGAGCATAAACATTAGACACATACGCGGTGGCACCAGTCCACTTGTCGAAGATTACTGTCCCGAACAATCCCCAAGGCAGTGGAAATTCCATACCAGGATGCGCCGCAACCGTCACCTGCTGCCCGTTGGTGTACGTTCCGCCGCCGGTTCCGCCGTTGACCGTCAACGCGTAATAGAGATCCACATACGTCGCGGTCAGGGTGATATTCGTCGCAGGCATCGTTACCGTGGCACCCGCCAGATACTGCGTATCGCCAACCCACTTGTCGAAGGCCTTACCCAATGGAGCATTGCTGGCCGTAATCGTCACCTGTTGTCCGTTGGTGTACGAACCGCTGCCGGTGCCGTTGTTGACCGTCAGAGTGTAGAGGACGTTTGTGAACGTCGCGGCCAGCACGCCTGAGGTCTGCACATTACTCCAGGTGAAGTTGGTGGTCGTGCTGTTGTTGTCAAACGTCATGCCCGTCACGGCTGTTCCGTTGGTGGTCAGCGAGGCGATCCGGTAATAATTGCTCGCCGTGATCACAAAGTTTGTGCTGCCGCCAGCCGAGACACTTGCATTCTCCGGCGAAATCGTTCCGCCAAGGCCCGCGTTAGCCGTCAGCGTATAGGTGGCGGGCGGTACGATGACGGCCGGGGTGAAGACGGCCGCTACAATGTGCATCCTGGCGTTGCCAGTAAAGGCGCATGAAAAGGTGGTGTTACTTCCGCTGAGACCGGAAATGTAGCCCTGATCCCAATAGCCAGCGGAATAACTGTTCTGAAACCAATTGACTGGGTTGTCGCCAGCCGGGTTGGCGGAGAAGCCAGCACCGTTCGCGGTGCCGGCGCTAGCAGCAGATAAAGCGGCAAAGCCGCCAACGGGAACATTTGTCGTTGAGGATATGATTGTCGAGTTGCCGGTAGTATTGCTGATTGCCTTAGCGATAATAGGACTGACATTGGTATCAACCCCGGTGAGGGTGAAAGCCGAAATAATATGCACGACGATGTTATTTGGTGGCAGGCTGCCTGAAATGGTTCCGGAACCGGTATTGGGATTCCACAGATAATAAATGGCGCTGCCGTAGTTTTTGTTTGCGGTGTTACCGGCTTCGACGGCACGAGCGACCGTTTGTGTGACGGTGCCACCGCCGGTTACCCAGCCCAATGTCAGCGGGCCAACGGGGTATTCGTTGGACGTAGAACCCCGGTAGGAAAGATTGACTACGAGCACGTTTCCCGTGTTAACGGTAAACGCTTTGCTGATGGTCAGGCTGTTGTTGGTAACCGAACCGCCGGTCGAATCGGCCACGGCAATCGTCGCCCGACCGGTGTAGTTCGACTGATTCACAATGTTCAACGTGGCGGAGTTCGTCGCGGACAGCGCGGGCGTGCCGTTGTCCGTGGTGCGAATGGACAGCGTGAAATTGGTCGTGACG
>JBAXDG010000030.1:0-17913 GCA_037141075.1 Kiritimatiellales bacterium | reverse complement strand
CGAAGACGACACCGACCCGATGGATCGCGGCAATGTCATTCACGAAATCCTCGAAAAGATTTACACCGCCATCGCCAGGCAGAGCGGTTTCTATGCCGCACTGAACGTAGACGCGGTGTCCTCACCGCGTTCACAGCAGCAGGAAAACGCGATGGGGACATCGCGTCTACACTGGAGAATCACTCAGCAGGCTACGGAAAACTCCATTCCCTTAGTGGTGTTTGATCCGGCAAAGGCGGATGATTTGCTGGCGCTGGCTCGTGATATCGCGCTGGAAGAATTTGCTAAAGCGGAGCGGCGGCCAAGCCGACACCTCGGCCATCCGGCCGTCTGGGAAACCGAGAAACGTAAACTGTTGCAGATGATCGAAAACTTTGTCCGCATGGACATTGAAACCGCTCAGGCTGAAAACCGCTATCCGGCGCTGTTCGAAATGAAGTTTGATGAGAAGCACGACCTGCCGGTTGCACTGAAGCGCGGTGAAGAGGAAGTCCGACTGAAAGGCAAGATTGACCGCATTGATCTGATCTTTGATTCAAACGGCGAGCTGGAACGGCTGCTGGTGATCGATTACAAGAGCCGGTCGCGCAATGATTCAATGGACAATCTCGGGAAGAAGATGGCGCTGAACCTTGACTGCCAGATTCCGCTCTACACCTTTGCGGCGCAGGAAAAGTTTTTCGGCGCACACAACACGCCGGAGCTGAACGAAAAGACGCAGGCAGTCTATCACCTGCAGGAGCGCGACCTGAAAAAAATGACCAGCCACTTCGAGAAGAAGCGGCTAACGATGACAACAGAATTGACCGAAGCGTTCCTTGAAACACTATTTTCCAATGTCCGGAAACTGCGTGCGGGCGACCTTGCCACCGAACCGCTCATCGCGCACTACGACGACTATTCCCACATCTGCCGCACCACCGCCATTGATCCGAAAGAACTTCTCAAAGAGGTTTAACCAATAAAAAAGCCCCTCCGCGGACGGAAGGGCTTTTCGTTTCACCAGTGCGAGGATTAGTCGGTGGTGGCAGCGGCGGCATCTTTTTCGGCCATAGCCGCACGGCGGCTGAGGCGGATTTTGCCGTCGCGATCCACGTCGAGGACTTTGACCCACATGGTGTCGCCTTCTTTGCAGATGTCTTCGACTTTGCCGACGCGGAAGTCAGCGAGTTCGGAGATATGCACGAGGCCATCTTTACCGGGCATGATTTCGACGAAAGCGCCGAAGTCGCGGATGGTGCGGACGGTGCCTTCGTAGATCTGGCCGATTTCGGCTTCCGCCGTGATGGCGTTAACCGCTTTGACCGCAGCCGTCATGGCTTTGGCATCAGCGCTGAACACGTTGACGGTGCCGTCTTCTTCGATGTCGATCTGCACGCCATAGGTGTCGGTGATACCGCGGATAACTTTCCCGCCGGGGCCGATGAGCGCGCCGATCTTTTCCGGATCAATCTTGATGACGGTGATGCGCGGAGCAAATTCGGACATTTCTTCGCGCGGAGCAGCGATGACGCTTTCCATGTAGTCGAGAATCTTCATACGGCCGTCATGAGCCATCTTGAAGGCGCCTTCGACGAGGTCCCAGCGCAGGCCGTCGATCTTGAGGTCGACCTGGAAGCCGGTGATACCATCGCGGGTACCGCAGACTTTGAAGTCCATGTCGCCGCAGTGGTCTTCGGTGCCGAGAATATCGAGCACGAGGTCGGCTTTGCCGTTCTCGCCGGTGAAGAGACCGACGGAAATTCCGCCGACCGGCTTCTTGATCGGAACGCCGGCATCCATCAGAGCCAGCGTGCCCACGCAGGCCGAGGCCATGGAGGACGAGCCGTTGGAGCCCATGATTTCGGAAACAAGGCGCACGGCGTAGGGATAATTATCGGGCATAACCGGGCGCAGACTGCGCTCGGCCAGGTTGCCGTGGCCGATTTCGCGGCGGCCGGTGGTGCCCAGACGTCCGACTTCACCGACGCTGTACGGCGGGAAGTTGTAGTGCAGCATGAAGTTCTTTTCGGTTTCGCCGCCGGTTACGGCGTCGATCGACTGAGAATCTTTCTTCGGGCCAAGCGTGACGATCGCCAGCGACTGGGTTTCACCGCGGTTGAACACCGCAGAACCGTGGACACGCGGCAGTACGCCGACCTGAGCCTTGAGTTCGCGCAGTTCGTTGAAGCCGCGTCCACCGACGCGCGTCTTGTGTTCGAGCACGTTCTTGCGGAGCTGTTCGATTTCGAGTTCGTCAAAGACGTGCATGTAATTGGTTTCGGTCATCTCCGGGAACGCTTCGAGCATTTTGGCTTTCAGCGATTCCTTGATGGAGGTGATTTTGTCCTGACGTTCGAGCTTGCCGTTGATGGCGAGAGCCTGAAGCAGTTCTTTGCCGGCAATTTCGCGGGCTTTGTCGAGCATCGCGGTGTCGGCTTTCGGCAGCACAATCACTTTATCGGCTTTGCCGAGCTGGCGGCGCAGTTCGAGCTGGGCGGCGATGATCGGCTGGATCGCTTCGTGCGCAATCTTCATGGCGGCGACGAAATCGGCTTCGCTGATTTCGTTGGCGCTGCCTTCGATCATCAGCGGGAGCGCGGCGGTGCCGGCGTAGGTGAGGTCGAGGTCGCTCTTGGCGAGCTGCTCGTGGGTCGGGCAGATAACGAACTTTCCGTCAACGCGAGCCATGCGTACTGCGGCGATCGGACCGCGGAAAGGAAGTTCGGAAATCACCAGCGCGGCGCTGGAGGCGTTGACACTGAGAAAATCGGTGTCGATCTGGCCATCACAGCTGAGCAGCATGTTGTTGATCTGAACTTCGTCGTAGAACCCGTTCGGGAAAAGCGGACGGATCGGACGGTCGGTGACGCGGGCGGTCAGAATTTCTTTTTCGGACGGACGGGCTTCGCGTTTGAAAAATCCACCGGGGAAACGGCCTGCGGCGTAGAATTTTTCGCGGTATTCAACCTGAAGGGGAAAGAAGTCGCATCCTTCCCGGGGGGCTTTGGTGGTGACGGCTGAGAAGACGACATTGTCGCCTAATTGGCAGGTCACTGCGCCGGCTGCCTGCTGTGCAAGGAGGCCGGACTCGAAACACATCGGCTTGCCGCCGACTTCGAACTGTATTTTTACTGTATCTTTCATTTCTCTTTTTCCTTCTGCATCCATGATTGCCGGGAGCCTGGCGAGGCGGATGCGTGCCTCTGGAGTGGATTAGCGGGCGGCCCTCAAGGGGCGCTGGTTTGGAACGGGGTCTTCCCCGGAAACAAAACAGCCCCGTCGTGAACGGGGCCGTCCTCGTATTTTAGTGACGCAGGCCAAGACGCTGAATCAGCGTTTTGTAGCGCGGATTATCTGTTCTCGCCAGATAACTAAGCAGCTTTTTGCGGTTGTTCACCATGGTGATCAAACCGCGACGGGTGCTGTTGTCTTTATTATGGGTCTTGAGATGCTCCGTGAGGGCATCCACATGCTTCGTCAGCAGTGCAACCTGCACTTCAACGGATCCGGTGTCCCGGTCGCTGCGCTGATATTCTTTTCTGGTTTCCGCTTTAACTGCTGTATCCACTTACAGGCTCCTTCTTAACTCTCTTCTTTTTCGCTATGTCTATAGTTGAGCGCGACAATATATAGACGCCCCCCGCCCTTGTAAACTGCAATATCCAATAAAAAACCGGGGATGAAGAATGGAATATTGGAAGGTTGGAATGGTGGATTGATGGCCAAACCGGAGGCCGCTTGTCAGCTTTCCGAAGGTTGCCTGCCCTGAGGCTCTCGAAGGGGAAGATTTTCCTCGCAGAGCCGCAGAGGCCGGATTTCCAATGTCTGGAGACTGGAGGGTCGCCGGCCTCGGCGACCATGGGCAGCGAGGCCGCCGCCCCTCCATGTGAAGTCGCGTCTACGTTCATGCGAATTGACAGCCGCCCGCCAGCCTCCTACCCTTTGGCCAAGCAAAACGAAATTTTATTGGTCAAAAGGGTTGATGGGCGAAAATGACGGATTTAACCAAAGGGTTTCAGATCACGACACCGCCAAAGTTTATCCCGTGGCGAATTACAAATTTTGAATTGGAGGATCTTTTTGACGGCTTTGCCCTTAAGAAGGTCAAACGCGGATATTACACGCTGAAATGCGAACCGCTCCCTGGGCTTCATTGCTTCCTTGGGTTCCATCTACATGAATACGATGTGCTCACAGAATTCGAGTTCTTTGCTGTGCACCGTACTGAGGCAGATATCACTGCGTCATATGCTGAATTTCAACGTCACTTTGAATCGACGTTCGGCCCTCCAACAAAAACCGAAAAGGGTTCCGAAGGCTTCCTCTCCCATGAATGGCTTGTCCCAGGAGCACGAATTATTCATCTCGTGAAGGAGAGATTTGGTCTTGAAGAACTGATGAGAGTCATAAAGCAATAATACAGACCCTCTTAATACAAAAAAAACGGGCTCTCGATTGAGAGCCCGTTTCGTCGTCTGATGGAGTCAGACTTTAGTTGGTGGCGCGGCCGCTTTCCACCTACCGCGCCACATCAGATCCCTCGATGGATCTGACCGTTCCGTTGTACGGTTCCGTCAGACCGCGCAAGTCACGCAAGGCTTCCTTCGTCGGTGTTTTCCCGGTTTCCTGCAGGCAGATGAAGTGAATTTTCGGCGGTGTCAGTTCCTGTGAAACATAATTCACGTCGCACACAGCTCCAATGTGCGCCTGCACCTGAGCCGAGGTATACTGGATCGAATTCAGAATATCCGGCACAAAGTCGAGCGGCAGTCCGGCGTCCTTACGGGCTTTCCGATCTGCGGCAATTTGGTTGAGCGTCTGTTTCACGAGCGCACCGGCCATCTTCGCATCCTCCTTGAGGAGTCGTAGTGTTCCGCCGGTGGAGCCCGAATCTCCCGCAACGACGGTTATCTCGCCCTCCTCATCCTCTTCTACAGAACTTGCACTTCCTGATGCCCCGCCCAAGCTGTTCCAAATGTAAAAATCGAGCAAACGAGAGGCTTTCACCGGATTCACCGGCTGTGAACCCATCCCCGTTGATACGATGAAAATCGTATCGGCCTGTTCTTCCATTGCGGCCTGCAAAGCAAACGGCAGAGACTGAACATCCTCACTAATTGCTGTTTCATAGACCTGCCGGGGTGTGTAGCTGTTCTGCTCCGGCCGGAGGCCGGAACGGGCTGTGCTGCTGTTCAAGTCTGCAAGCCAGCCGGTCAACGCCCCGCTTTGTGAAGCGGGAACCATCTGACTGCGGAATAGCGCAACCTGTTTCCGGTCGTATACAATCACATTAAATAAAGTTTCCGGGCTCATCTCCTCCACGGCTTTCAGCAACCGCTGTTTGACGGCTGCGTAGGTGTTGGTTCCGCCGGTTTTTTTCGTCAGCATGCCACTGGAGGCGTCCAGAATAAAAGCAATCCTCGAGCCAACGGCGTCCGCCCTGAGAAACTGCACTGGGGAAGACGGCACGTCCGGCTTCCGCGATGCAGACGAAGCCTGATCTATGGAGGCTACTGACGAATTCTTTCCTGCTGGTACAGTATCAAGATGTCTGCTGGCCGCTTGCTGGCCGGAGAAGGATTCAAACCCGCCGTTGTACTTGCGCGTCAATTGCTGCATATATTCCGCGGACTTATCCGCGACACCATACTTATCGTCAGAGATCATACGAACGACGTGTACTTGAGGACGTTCCAGCTGATATGGCGCATACTGAGTGGAGCAAACAACCTCTGCATGATCAAGAATCTGGGCGACCGGGTATTCGATGTAGGCCGGAACGTCAGGCAGAAATTCAGCCGGGAGGGCTTCGCTTTTACGGTATTCCTCCTCCTTTTTAATCTTATCCACAGCCTGTTTTAAAAGATCATCGCGAAGCTTCCGGTCGTCGCGAAGAGCCGGTGACCCGCCAATCGAAAACGCTCCGCCTCCGCCCAGCTCCTCCCACAGCGAAAAGTCGCGCAGCAAGCGGCGCTTCCCCGGACCGATGCTGTGTCTTCCCCAGTCAGAAGACAGGATAAAGACGTTATCGGCTTTCTGTTCAAAGGCGGATTGAAGCGCCAGCAGCCAGCTGGTGGCCTCGGTTCCAACAGCTGTCTGATAAGGTGCCGACGGACGCCGGTAGTTGTTCTGTTTATCTGTCAGACCCTTGTGGGCTTTATCTCTATTGACCGGCCGAAGCCACTCATCAAGCACCGCATTGTTTTGTTTAGTGGCCGGAATCGGTTGCGGACGAAACTGGAAGATATTTTCTCCGTCATAGAGAACTACATTGTACAAAACAGCTGCGGGCATTTTCGCAACGGTCTTGCGTAATGTTTCTTTGATATAGTCATATGCTGGCAGCCCGCCTGTTTCCTGCGCCAGCATGCCAGGGGACGCATCAATGACGAAAACGAATTTTTCGCCTTCCGCACGAATTCCAAAAAATTCGACCTGCGGTGTTCCGGTGCCGAACCGCTTGGAAATCGCACCGTAGTCGCGCCCGGACTGGGCCGCAGGAAGTGAAAACTTCTGCGAGCTCGTGGTTTTCGGTTTATCCGCAGCTGGCGCGACAAAGGCCGGTGCAGACAGGGAAACGGCACGGCTGACTATTTTCGTTGCCGGAAGAGGCGTTTCACTCGCCTTCTCGGGGTTGGCCGACGGTTGTCGCGACCGGCGTTCCTGTTTCGCCGAACCGGTGGACACCGTAAATTCCGCGTTCTGTTTCTGGATATACCGCACGACGACGATCGATCCGGCAAACACGAAAAGCAGGATGTAAAACACCAGCGTAATCGCGGCGGCCTTGAAGGAGTCCGCCCGGCTCTTCTTTTTTAAACTGACAGGTTCGTTTTCCATCCGCCGCTTAATTCGCTCCGCTAAAAGTTATCGTCTTTATGCCCGCCCCGGCACAGGTATTCAAAACATCAACCACCCGCTCATGCACCGCGTCATCATCCGCTGCAATGGTAATAGCCGGAGGAACGTTGGCCAGCCGCGAGGCTTCATGATAACGGACCAGTGTGGCCTCCAGCTCATGGAGATCGGCCTTGGTGGTGTCCGTATAAAACCGTCCGTTCAGAACAATCGCACCATCTCTGTGAACCTCAACGATCTGCTCATCAGGGATATCAATCGCCTGCGACTGCGCAACGGCCCCGGGAAGCGTCAGGCTTAAATCGGCTTCTGTTCTCTTCAAGGATGAGCTGACCATAAAATAGAACAGCAGAAGGAACACGCAGTCGATCAGCGGCACAATCTGCAGGCCGACCTTCTCGTTAATTATTTCATCCAGCCAAATTTTCATCTGTTCATTTCCCGGATTCAAACGCCCCGAAAATAACATCGGCAATCCCTGCATCGGCACAGGCCGCCATCACCGCCTTGACATGTTTATGATGCACCTGCCGGTCGGCCCGCAGACAGACCTGCACATTGGGGTCTTCGGCGTGCAGTTTTTTTATTTCAGCACCCAGTCCCTCAAGACTCACTTTTTGCAGGTTCATGTAGTAGACTGCACGACCGTTTTCCTCTGCCAGCACCGTGATCATCTGCCGGTTGCGCAGGTCCTTCGGAATCTTCGCCTTATCCGCCACCGGCAATGCAACCGGCACACGTTCCAGCGCCGTCAGATGCGAAGCCACCATAAAAAAGATCAGCAGCAGGAACACCACGTCAATCATGGCGGTCATATTGATTTCGTCATCGCCGGGTTCGTGTGGAATATTAAATTTCATAACCGGTTCCGGTTTTTACCGACCCGCTGCATTCCGGTAAACATTCATAAAGTGACCGACCATGCGGCCCATGGTGGATATATTTTTTATGAAGTTATTTTTGTAAATGAAGTAGAAAATCATGGCCGGAATGGCAATCACCAGCCCGCCGGCAGTACAGATCAGCGCCTCGCCGATATTCCCCGCCAGCGCTTCCCGGCTTCCTGAAATATTCGCGAAGGCCTTAATAATTCCGGAAACGGTTCCCAACAGCCCCAGCAGCGGGGCCACGGTTCCGATCATCGAAAGATAGTTGATCGGTTTCATGAAAATAACCAGCTGCTCGTTTCCGGCTTCTTCGATCGCCTCCTTAACATGAGCCTGATCAAAGTCGTTTTCTGAAATACGCTCCAGCCCGGCATCCAGCACCGATGTCATCAGACACGGATTTTTCTGACAGATTTCGCGCGTGCCTTTGATGTCGCGGGCAGCCAGAAGATTTTCAATCTCCGGCTTCAGATCCGCGCGCAGCAGATTTTTTGTGCGCAACATGAATGCATTGCGGATGATGTAATAGAGCGCGGCCATCGACCACAGGGAAAGCGGCCACATGCCCCAGCCCCCGGTTTTAAAAATCTCCGCGAACGTTCTATACTGCGGTGCCGCCGGAGCAGCTGGTGCCGCCAGCGAAACCTTCTGTTCTGCCGACCCTTCGCTCTGGGCATACACCTGAATCAACGAGCCGGTGACTGTGAACAACAGCACCAGCACAAAAACCATATTCAACCGGACTTTCTTCATAACGAACTCCTCTTTTTGTTTCGAAATCTATTTCAACTGATCTTTCGCCATCTGACACCAGCGGCTGGCTGGATAAAGTGTTTCCAGTTCACGAACCGCAGACCCGGCGGCCTCCGGCATATCGGCCTGTTTGGACACCAAGCTTTCATAAAACAACGCGCCGGGCATCCATTCCTGTTCGCGGTAATGAAAGGCCTGCAGGCGGGCCAGATGCTGTAAGGCGGCCTTGTTTTCCCCGCCGGCCACAGCCAGCCGGGCGCGGATAAAGTCCGCCGCCGCAGTATCCGCCGGTTTCAATGCCTCAAATGCCTTCGTCGCCTCCGCGATCCGGTTATCTTCTATTAAAGTCAGGATTTCATATGGAGCCGTCTCGCCAGCGAGCGGACTGCCGGACGTCCGCAAAGTCTGCACTGTTGAGCGCACTGCAGCGTAATCACCGCTATGAAACTGCGCCCGGAAAAGCAGGCGAAGCCAATCGGAGGCATTCCCTTTCAGTGAAGAGGCGGCCAGCAACGAGGATTTTTCACTCGCCAGCCTGCGAATGATGCCGGCATGATCGCCCTGATTAAAAAGAGTCCGGCACTGTTCGATCGAAAATCCATCAAAGACAAACTCCGCTGATGCGACTTGCGCAAGAGGAACCTGCAAGTTTTCCGCAGGAAGAAGGAGCCGGCCATCTTTCACAATCAGAGAGTCCGTATCGTGCGCCACATTGTTCTGGAGAGTTACCTTAACCTTCGCGGAAACCGCGCCGCAGACCAGCAGACTCAGCAGAATATATTTTGCAGTTTTCACCGGCTTCCTCCCGGCAGTTTATCGAGTTCCGCCTTTGCCCGCCGACCTTCAGGTGTCGCGGCAACCGCCGCGTTGCCGACCATTTCCCGCAAGGTTTTGATCACTTCTTCCTGGCGTCCAAGCTTGCGCAGACAGTTCACGCTGCTTTCATATGCTTTGGAAGTCCACTCAGGATACCCTTCGTAAAGCACATACACCCGCTGAAAGAACGCAAAGGCCTCTTCAGACCGCCCCTGCTCATAGCGGCAGACCCCGGTCCAATAGAGCACCTGCGGTGTCAGCGAGCCGCGCCATTCGCGGACGGTAAGAAACCGATTGTACTGTTCGACGGCTCCGTCATAGTCCTTCATCAGCCGGAGCGCATCCGCCGCCAGCTTCTGGGTCAACCCCGCATTCGGATAGCCGGAAAACTGTTCCAGACTTCCCTGTGCTAACGTCAGCGCTTCTTTATACATACCGGCATTCAGAAGTGCGGAAACTTCGGCATTCACCACGTCCAGCATCAAATCGGATGTTCTGAAGACCCGCAGGAACTGATCGTATGCCGCCTGCACCCGTGTCATGTCGCCGCGCGCGGCGGACTCTTTGGCAAATAAAAGCAGCGTAAACGGAGAAAATGCGTTCAGATCCTTTTCACTCAGAAGATTTGCGACATACGGTTCCCGTTCTGCCCCGCGACTAATCTCCGCGAACAGCGCGGTCAGCCGCAAATAGAGAGTTTTCCTCCCGCTGTCGCGGCCGGCTTCGGCCAGGTCGCCATCCAAACGGGATTTAATCCGTTTGGCAAACGCAACACCTTGATCCGTTCCGGGCTTTTCCTTCGCCAGATTTTCGATCAGCCGGTCAACGCTGTCGAGCTGAGGATCGTTTCCGTATCTGACCAGCGTCTTGCCGCAAGCATCCAGCGTCCTGCCATAGTCGTCCGGTGTCTGGCAGGATTCGATCATCCAGCGACCGGCCTCAGCAAAGTCACCGCTGGCGTCCGATTTCGCAAGATATTCTTCCATTAAGGTGATAATTCCGGCGTAATTTTTCTGAAGCTTAAACACCTGTGCCGTCTGAAAGACGGTATGGGTTTTCTGCTCTGTGCTGCCGGCGCTGGCCTGAGCCTGTTTGTAATAGTCGAGTTTCGCATTTAGATCGCCGGCCGCACCGCGCAAATTACCCATCATGCTCAAAACTTCAGGTCTTAATCTGCTTTCAGGGAACTGCGCCAAAAACCGCTGGAAGGTCTCTTCCGACTTCGCAATATCTCCCTTGCCGAAGAGTGCCATGCCGAGCCGGTATGTAGCCTCCTCGAAAAACTCCTTTTTCTCCCATGCCGGATTGTTCAGATAACCTTCGAAGGCGGCAATCGCCTCGTCAAACCGTTCCAGAGAAAGATAACACATGCCCGTCCAGTAAGTCGCCCCTTGAACACAAACGCCATCCGGCCACTTTTCTGCTGTATCGGAAAAAATTTTCAGCGCCGCCTCATAGTTCTTCGACTCAAACTGAATATACCCCAGCAGATAATTCACCTGATCGGCAAAGCGATGCGCAGGCGTCTGTGTCAGCAAACTCCGCCCCATCGTATCGGCCGTTTGCGTCTCACTCATGGCCAGATGCAGATTCATCAGGCTCAACGTCACCTCATCATGGAAGCCCCCCTTCGGGTAACGTTCCATATAGGCATACCCCGCCGTTTTGGCCAAAGCATGTTCCTTCAGGGAGATCAGCGATTGCATGGCGAAATACCGGCACTGCTCCGCCAGCGGATTTTCCGGGAAGTCCGTGTAAACGTGTTCAAAAATCAGATAAGACGGCCAGTAGCGTTCCATGGCCTCATAGCACCGCGCCAACCGGATCATCAGTTCCAGATCATAATTCCTGGCTTTCAGATCATCCCGTTCCTTCAGCATCTGCGCATACCGGGCCCGATCAGTCTCGCGAGCGGCCTCCTGTGCATCACGTTGCTTATAAGACACCCACGGCGGCGGTTTAGCCAGTTCCGCTTTAAGCGCCGCCAGCCTTTGGTCATAAGCGGCCAGCAACTCCCCGCTCAACCGCATCGTACGATAGAGTTCCAGCGCACGAATATAATCCTTCTGCCCGAACGCCAGATCGCCGCCGTCCATCAGCGCCAAATTCAGATCGACATCACTGCGGGCCTGGGCATCGCAACAGGGAAAAAACTGCTTCACATTCTCCAGATCAGCGGAACGGGCATACGCGGTCACCAGCGACAGCGCCGCATGCCGGCATGCGTCAGCGTGCTGCGGATCATTAAAAACAGACAGAAGGCGCTCCAGCTCCCCGCTGGTCTTGAGCTGTTCAATGTATGCCTTCATTGGGCCGGAATCCGGCTGCCATGCATAGGCCTCTAGAATCAGAAACTGCGCCATTGGCACTGCTTTGTCTTTCGGATAGGTCTTGATGAACGCGCTAAACGAATTGATGGCTTCCGGAAACTTCTGCGTTTCGAGGTAGCACATCCCCAGCTGATACATGCAGGTCGAACGGATGTTTACCGTATCCTCATCATTCAGTCCTTCGAGGCGAATCAGTATCTCCTGCAGATAAGGAATAGCCTCTTCCGGATGCAGAGTCTCCAGCAGATCATGAGCCCCCCCCAGTAACGCACTCGTCGCCAGTTCGGAAACAGGAACAGGAGCAAGATCGACGTCAATGTTTTGATCCTGAGCAATCGCGGAAATGCCTGTAAAATAAAAGAAACATCCGGGAATCAGGATGTTGCGCACGGAAGCCCTGAGATGAAGAAAGCAAAGCTTTTTCATGAAGGCGAAATATCTAACAGAACCTCAGATAACAATCAACTGTTGATTGCGAATATACAGATCGACCCGGCGACAGCGGCGTTGAGAGACTCCACGTTTCCAGACATTGGAATCGAAAGCCGGCGCGTGGCGCGCTTCTGAACCGCCGCGGAAACACCGTGCGCCTCATTGCCGATCACCAGCACATTTCTTGGCCCAAATTTCATTTCGCGCAGATTTTCGCCGCCGTGAATAACGGTCGAAATCAGGTCGTAGCCCAATCCTTCAACGGTTTGGAAAATCTCGTCGCCGGTTTTCCAAACCTTGCAAAACGGCAGTGCGCCCATTGTCGCCCGCACGGTTTTCGGATTAAACACCTCGACCGTATCGCCGTGCAGAAAAACACCGTCGAATCCGAAGGCGACCGCCGAGCGGATCAGCGTACCGAGGTTGCCGGGATCCATCAAGCTGTCGACCAGCAGATAGTTCCCTTTTTTGGGATTGATCGCCAAAGATTCCGGCGTGTATTCCACTACGCCGAGAATTCCCTGCGAGGTATGGCAATCAGAAAGCTGTTCCATCACATCGTGCGCAACGGCATAGATCGGCACATTGAAATCCTTGGCCAGCTCAGGCGAATCCAGCGAAACCCAAACCTCTTTAAGTTTGTAGGCGGCAAGGCCTGTTCCGTCCACCAAAGCGCTGAGAGAGCGAACGCCTTCCATCACGAATGCGGACGCTTCCTGACGATCTTTTTTGGAACGCACCAGCGCACGTACCGCTTTAAGCTTCGGATTGTCTTTTGAGTTGATCGTCTGCATCAGTGCTTCCTCCCGTCGAGCCGTTCAAGGCCGCCCGCGTCGTGCTCCAGTTGCTGGAGTTGCATATCCGGACGACTCTTCATGCCCGCGTTGAAAATATTCATGAGATAAAAGGTGTCGGCTCGGGTGCGGTGACACGTTTCACCCTGTACGCCGAGAGCCAGAGAAAGCGATTCGAGCGAATGGCTTTGCGCCTGCGGAAACCAGCGGCGGAACAGCGGCAGTGTATCGGCTACCGGCAGCGCGGGCGGCTGAATGCCGGCGCGTTCAAGCTCGGCCCGGAGAAAGCCGGTATCAAACGCCGCGTTGTGCGCCAGCAGGATGCTGTCCTGGCAAAACGCGGCAAATTCGGGCCAGACTGCGGCGAAGACCGGCGCATTAGTCACCATCTCGGTGGTGATCCCGTTCACCTCGGTCGCGTAAAAAGGCACCGGCATCCCGGGATTGATCAGCCAGTTGGTAACGGCCAGAACTTCGCCGTTACCGCGAAACTTTACCGCGCCGATTTCGATCAGCCGGTCGTTCTTCGGACTGAAACCGGTTGTCTCGGTGTCAAACGCCGTAAACAACGTATCCTTCACCAGCGGCTCAACCGCGAAAAGCGTCCCGGCGAGCAGAATTGCGACGGTTAAAATCTGGGCTTTAACAAACATTGGAAACAAATCATAGTGCACGGCCATGAAATTGGCATCCGAAATTAAAACTCTTTTCCCGCAACTGCGCGTCTGTGAAAACGCTCCGTTAAGCAAACACACCACCTTCCAGCTCGGCGGCCCCTGCCCGCTATTGATCGAAGGCGCGACCGCCGCGCAACTGCCCGCCATCATTCAACTGCTCAATAAAGCCGATCAGCCTTTCCTCGTCATCGGCCAAGGCGCCAACCTCGTCGTCTCCGATAAAGGGATTGATCAGGTCGTCATCCGCTTCTGCTCCGAAACACCAGCCATCAAAGCCGCAGGAAACCGCGTAACGGTTTCCGGCGACACCCTGCTCGACGATCTGGCCGTCTTCACCATCGAAAACGAAGTCGGTGACCTGTCGTACTGCACCGGCATTCCAGGAACCGTCGGCGGCGGCATCACCGGTAACGCCGGTGCCTTCGGACGGCAGATGGGTGACCACCTGATTTCGGTCGAACTGCTCGGACTTGATGGAAAGGTCCGTACCGTCCTGCACGACGAACTCGAATTCGCTTACCGCCACTCCAAACTCAAAGAGACAGGTGAAATCGTCCTCTCTGCCACCTTTGATCTTCCGATAGTTGAAAAAGATGTCATGAAGACCGAACGCGACCGGATTCTTGAATTCCGACGCGAACATCATCCCGACTGGCACAAAGAGCCGTGCGCCGGAAGCGTCTTCCGCAACATCGAGCCCACTTCCGCTGCCGAACGGCGATTGGCCGCCGGACGGTTTCTGGAAGAAGCCGGTGCGAAAACCATGCGCGTCGGCGGCGCGCGGCTCTACGAAAAACACGCCAACATCATCGTCGCCGACCCCGGCTGCACCGCGCAGGACGTCTGGGAGCTTTCCGAGCAAATGGCCGCCGCCGTTAAAAATAAATTCGGCCTCGAACTCACACGCGAAGTCCGGTTTTTGGGTAATTTCTAAGACTGGAATCGCGCCAGAGTTTTGCGAATGCGGGCGAGGACGTTGTCTTTGCCGAGGATGGCGAGGACGGGCGCGAGGTCGGGGCCGGACTGCTGACCGGAGACGGCGATACGGAGCGGCGGCATGACGTCGCCGAATTTGAGTCCGTTCTGTTCAACAAAATTATGGAGCGCGAGATTCACCGATTCAGCGTCAAAATCTTCGAGGTTCATTAATAATGCTGAGACCGTTTCCAGGGTCTGGAAAACTTCCAGCTTCGCCAGTTTTTTCTCAACGGCTTTTTCGTCGTAGGCAAAGTCGTCGCTAAAGAAGAAGGCGGTGGCGGGAACAATTTCGGACGGCAGTTTGGTGCGCTCCTGCATCAGCGCGAACACAGCGTCCGCATTTGAGCCGGGAACGACACCAGCGGCGGCGAGTTCTTTGCGGCAGAGCGCGGCGAAGTCCGCCGGTTTCATGGCGCGCATATATTCGCCGTTCATCCAGAGCAGTTTCCGTAAGTCCATCTGGGCGGGCGATGAACGGACAGTAACCAGATCAAAGGCGGCGATCATTTCCTGCCGAGTCATTACTTCGCGTTCGTCACCGGGCGACCAGCCGAGCAGCGCGAGATAGTTGAACAGCGCGTCGCCAAAGAAGCCTTTACTCTGGAAGTCGCCGACAAAGGCGTCGCCGTCGCGCTTGGAATAGGGTTTGCCCTGCGCGTTGATGATCATCGGCAAGTGAGCGAACTGCGGAACCGGCGCGCCAAGCGCTTTATACAGAGCAATATGGCGGAAGGTGTTTTCGACGTGGTCGTCGCCGCGAATGACGTGGGTGATCTTTTGTTCGATATCATCGAGCACATTAGCGAGATGGAATACCGGTGTGCCGTTGGAGCGGACGATGACAAAGTCGGCCATGTCAGCGGCGGGCTTTTTGAGCGTGCCTTTAACCAGATCGGTAAATTCGATATCAGTTCCGGGCATTCTAAAAATGATGCACTCGCCCTGCCCCGTTCCGCCTTTGTCCTCTTTGTAGGCGTGACCGGTCGCCAGCAGTTTTTCGGCGGCGGCAAGATGAGCGTCCATACGGGTGGACTGGTACAAAGGCTCTTCGTCGACGTTCAGGCCGAGCCAGTCCATAGCCTCAAGAAGGGTCTTGATCGCTTCGGGCGTGGAGCGTTCGCGGTCGGTGTCTTCCACGCGAAGCAAAAACTGTCCGCCGGTGTGGCGGGCATAGAGCCAGTTGAAAATGGCCGCGCGCATGTTGCCGATATGAACATGGCCGGTCGGGCTGGGAGCAAAACGGGTACGAATAGTCATGGCGTTAGTTATTGGTTATTAGTTATTGGTAAGACAAGAAGAATGTAACGGCCATCACCCCGAATAACCAACAACGAATCACAAATAACGGGGTCTGAAGGTTCCCTTTATTTCCCGTACTTATCGTAGATCGCCTGCCGGACGGGACAGGAACAGAAAAAACCGCCCCCAAAGGGAAATTTGTAAGTACACGGTCCCGGTTCATGGCAGGAGAACCGTTCGGGACCAAACATCTGAGGCTGCGGATCAGACGAAAGCTCGCCGGACAGACAACGGTGGCCAAAGCTGCATTGGCCGGCCTGATCCAGAATCTCTCTGTCAATTTGGAGTTCCATCGGGGTTATTTTACCCATACTGTTTGCTTAGTGCAACCAGCGGGGAAAGATTTTATGAGACCACACCATGTCCGTGACGTGCTACTCACCAGCGATCAGATCCAGCAGCGCGTCCGCATTCTGATTCAGGAAATCGCGGAAACCTGCGAAGCAGACAATCTGGTGATGATCGGTATTCTGCGCGGCAGCTTCATCTTTCTGGCCGACCTTGTGCGCGGCTTTGCGGAACACAATCTGCACCCGCGGATCGACTTCATCACCCTCTCAAGTTACGGCAGCGGCACCGAATCAGGAGGAACAGTTAAACTTACCCACGACACCGATGAGGATCTGCGCGGAGCTGACGTGGTGATCGTGGACGATATTCTCGACAGCGGGCGCACACTCGCTTTCGCCAAAGAGCTGTTCCTGAAGCGCGGCGCCCGTTCGGTGCGAACCTGTGTTCTGCTGGATAAGAAAGCCAGACGCACGGTCAAGATCACAGCGGACTACACGGGCTTTCCCGTCGACAACGTCTTTGTGGTCGGCTACGGCCTCGATTACGACAACCGCTACCGCGAACTGCCCCACATCGCCAAAGTCACGTTTTTGGGGGAATAGGAATCGTTCAACCCGTTTAAAACGTTAAAACCGTTAAAATCGTCACCGGACTTCCGGCTTAAACGACTTCAACGGTTTTAACGACTTGAACTGAGGCTTTGCTCACTCCACCAAATCAATCATCTGACTGATGGTGTCTTTTCCGCTGTCGCGTACTTCACCTTCTTCATCAGCCGGACGCTGCGGCTGTTGCTGCTGCCCCTGCTGATTGCCACCACGGTTTTGACGCGGGCCACGATCCCGGTCGCGGCCACGGTCGCGGTCACGACGGTCGTTGCGTTGCGGGCGGTTGCTGTTGTTATTGTAATTGCCGCCGCCGCTGTTTTCGCTCTGCTCGTTGCCGTCATCCAGCAGCTTGCGGAACGTTGAAACCCGCAAAGTGGTGCCGCCGGAGCGGATCACACGGGCTTCCAATGCGACATCTTCCGTCACCAGCACACCGGCTGAACCGGCCTGTCTGAGCGCACTGATCAGTTCTTTGGTCAACACCTCTTCCGACTTGGCATAACGCACACGCACATTGTCGAACACCTTGTTGTGCGGTGCTTTATCCAACGGCGCGCCGACCAGAACGGCAGTAACGGTGAGTTTCTCGCGCTGCACAATGCGGGAGAGTGAGCGCAGAAGCTGGAGTTGCTGACGCGGCGCGGCACGTCCGCGCACACCTTTGGTCTTGAGTACGGCGGCCGTATCAACCACCAGTACGCTTTTTGTTTTTCCGAAGAGCCCCATGGTTCTTCCTTTCTCTATGTTCAGGGTTACTGCGGCGCCGTTTCAATCAGACAACAGAATGGACTGGCGACGCGTTTTGTAAGGCGCAAGAAGGTACCGGAGCCGGGCCTCCGGGGCAAGCCTCGATTCGGAGCCGTTTTTGCAGCGAGTTGCCTCAAATTAAATGACACCGTAACCCACCCCGGCTTGCAGCCACCCCTCCCGTGGAGGGGAATGAAAAGCGCGGCTACACGATCCCCTCCGGCGGAGGGGTGCCGGGACGGCGGGGTGGGTTTGCAGTTCATATGCGTGTACGGCATCTCAACCGCTAAATACTCTATTCCAACCGGACATCGATTTTATAGAAACCGCGAGGAACGGTAGTCGAGTTGGTGAAGCTGGTTCGTGTCCACGGAATGTTGGTTTCCAAGGGTTGGAAGCCTTTCATCAGGTTCGTTGACCAGTAGACCGAATAGACCCGTCCGGAAACCGGGCTCCAGGTG
>JBAXDG010000029.1:0-18117 GCA_037141075.1 Kiritimatiellales bacterium | reverse complement strand
TCGGCGTACGCTCGATTCCGACGCTCATCCTCTTCAAAGACGGACAGAAAGTCCGTGACTTCATCGGCGTGCAACAGGAAACGGCGCTTGTCGAAGTTTTGACCGCCTGAGTTTTTTCCGGCCCTTGGAAAAATCAAACCTCCGCCAGTAGCGCGGCGGTTTTCTCGAAGCAGTTCAATAGTCGATCTGTTTTAACAGGCAACACATCAATAAATTTTTCAAGCATGCCGCGCTCGCGGACAAGCCGTTTGGTTGAATCGTAACTCATATCGTGAATCCAGCTGAGCTGGAGAATAAACCGGTCGGCCATGCTTTTCATGTTGCGGTAGTCAATCTTGTCGCCGCGCTCAAACTGGTCGAGCACTTCGTCGCTGGGCGGGCCGTTGAAATCAATATTCATGATGATCTCAGGATGCTCGTGAATATGTCCGGTCTTGATGGAATCCCAGCAGACGAAAAAAATGTCGAGCCGGTCGGCGTCACGGATGAGCCGCAAATGTTTTTCTTCGTGCGCCGTTAATACCCGCGGAAGGTCTTTTTTGTTGTGGTATTGAACAGAGTGTAGAATCAGGGTGAGCGGCTCATCGGCAACGCCGTCGAGCAGTCCTTCCTTTTCCAAGGTCTGGACGCCTAGATCGCCGTGGTCAACCGTGTCGGCGTCGGAAAAAGAGCGGTGTTGCTGAAACTGCGGAAACCGCGCGATATCGTGAAACAGGCCGACCGCTTCAGCGAGGTTCACTTCCCTTTCCGGCCAGTTCATGCCGGCGGCGATGGCGCGGGCATCAGCGGCGACGCGAATCGTGTGCTCCAGCTTGAGCTGATGCATTGGATGAAGAACGTCGTCTATGCGGAACCGGTCAACATAGGTGCGGAAGCGCTGTGTCAACAGATCAAGTGTTTCGGTGGTCATGGTCTAGTACACCAGCAGCGCCAGAGCAATCAGTCCGAGGCCGAACAGCGCTTTTACCGTGCCAGTGATCCTGACAGCGCGGTCGTTCGATCCGGCAATCCAGGGGGTCAACCGCCGGAACCACCACGGCGAAAGCAAAAAGGTAAGTCCGAGTAAAATCCAGACGTAGGCGATGACGGTGACAATCAGCCGCCATTCGGACGGATGCCAGCGCGCAATGTTAAGCACCGGTCCGGCCGCCAGCAGAAAGAGTCCGCCGAGGGCGCGCGGGCTGAGCAGTTCGTCGAGGTATTTGACGCACAGAAAAATCGCAACGGGAACCAGCCAGTAAAGGTGAACTTTCCAGGCGTCGAACATGCCGAGATGCATCAGAGTCAGGTTGTATGCGGCCCAGACCAGATCGATCACGGCCAGAATACGGCCCGGCCAGATACTGCGCGGAAAAGCCGCCAGTCCGGCGCGGATCCGCGCAGGGATCAGCAGAGAAAGCCCGCCGACGGTGAGAGCAAGAAGGCCGAGTAGCAAAGCGACGATAGAAAGTTCAGACATCGGGATTCTCCGGTTTTTTAACGAACCTCACTCTGCCCGATCTGCTTGATTCCTGAAAACAAAAAACGCTCCGGAGTTCCGGAGCGTCTTCGGAAGCGGAATTTAACCTCCGCTTACTTTTTGAGGCTGGCGCGAACGCTTTCGAGCTGGTCGGCGCTGCCGAGAACGATGTTCTTGTGGGCGATATACTTGGCGTACTCGGCCATGAACACTTTGCCCGGCGGACGCAGGTCGAAGTTTTCCGGATTCTTCATGAACTCTTCGCGGTGTACGCGGCACCAGACCAGACGGCCGTCGGTGTCGATGTTGATCTTGGTTACACCGAGTTTCGCGGCGGGCAGGAATTGCTTTTCGTCCACGCCCTTAGCGCCTTTCATCTTGCCGCCGGCGGCGTTGATGCGGGCGACCTCGTCCTGCGGAACGGAGCTGGAACCGTGCATGACGAGCGGGAAGCCCGGCAGACGCTTCTGGATTTCCTGAAGCACGTCGAAGTGCAGACCCTGCGAGCCGCTGAATTTGAACGCGCCGTGCGAGGTGCCGATGGCGCAGGCGAGGCTGTCGCATTTGCTGCGTTCGACAAATTCTTTGGCTTGTTCGGGATCGGTCAGTTTGGCGTCGGCTTCAGCAACGGAAACGTGTTCTTCGACGCCGCCGAGCTGGCCAAGTTCTGCTTCAACCACAAGACCTTTGGCGTGGGCGGCATCCGCGACGCGCTTGGTGATGGCGATGTTTTCGTCGAACGAAGCGTGGCTGGCGTCGATCATGACGGAGCTGTAGAAGCCGCTGTCGATGCAGTCCATACAGGTCTTTTCGTCGCCGTGATCGAGATGCACCGCGAAAATGGCTTCCGGAAAAATTTCATCAGCCGCGCGAAGCATGGCTTCGAGCATTCGTTTGTCGGTGTAGGATCGGGCGCCTTTGGAAAGCTGCACGATAAACGGCGCTTTGCTGTCCATGCAACCGCGGAACAGACCCATTACCTGCTCGGCGTTGTTGATATTATAGGCACCGATGGCGTATTTGCCGTAGGCGTGCTTAAACAGTTCTTTTGTTGTTACAATCATGGTTGCTCCCCTCTGGTTTCCGGTTGGTTTAAATTGAGTTCAAATTCTAGCGAAGGAACTTCCGATTGCCACCCTAAACTGGCTTTTTCAGGTGTTGCCGCCGCAAAGCCCGCCTGTTATCTTACGCCCATGAGCGCCGATCCATTCCATCTTAACCGGCCCGTTCACCTCGCCCGCCGCGACGTCTTTTACGAAAAAGCCGTCGTGCTCATAAAAAAGCTCCCGGCGCAGAAATCGCTCGCTGAGCAGAGAAAAACCGCTGAACAGGCGCTTTACCTGCTTCGCGAAGCCCGCCGCCACGCCGAAGCCGCCAATCTTTCAGAAAAAACCTCAACGCAAAGCCGGCTTTTTGTGAGCTTCATGGACACCGTGGTCGACAACACACTGTCGATCACCCGCATGCTCCGCCGCCAGATCGGCTCGGATGCCTCGGACAATCCGCTCGACGGCTTTATCGGCTCCACCGGCCCCGCCGCAAAAATGGGCGGGTATTACCGTCGTTGCGGCGTGCTGATTCTGAAAGGTCTGCTCAACATGCTGCAACAGGCCGAAAAACCGTTTCAGGCTCTCCGACAAACCAGCCTCGCCAAAATGTCCGTCGTCGACAAAGCCCGCTACGAGAAGGCGCAAAAACATTTTGAAGATACGTCAGACGGCGAGGTGGAAAAAGCCGCCGAGTTTCCGGCTTAAGACCTGCCGAATTTCCGGTTCAGCTCAGTGAAGCTGGTAAAGATCAGCGTCGGCCGCCCATGCGGACAGGTATACGGCATTTCCGTTTTCGCCAGATCCTCCACCAGCCGTTCGATCGCCGCAGTCGAAAGCGCATCCTTCGCCTTGACCGAAGTACGGCAGGCGGCCTGCGCCACCGTTTCGCGCAACGCCTCGCGCGTCGCTCTGGAAGCCGCGCCGCTCTTTTCCAAAGCCTGGCCAATGCCGCTCAGAATCACGATCGGTGACCCGTTCTGCAAATGCACCGGAAGCGCATCGACAATAAACGTATCCTGCCCGAAGTCTGAAATGCCGAAACCCATTTCATCGAGCACCGGCAGATGCCGGCGCAATGCATCGGCATCCTCAGGCATCAGCTCGATCGCCTCGGGCGTCAGCAGTCCCTGCCGTGACGGCTTGCCGGCGGTCAGGTCGTGCATAAATTTTTCGAACAGCACCCGCTCGTGCGCCGCCTGAGGATCCATCAGCACAACGCCTTCTTCCGTTTCGAGGACTGCGTAAAGTCCGCCCGCCTGCCCCAGCACACGGCACCACTTCCAAGGACTGGAAGAAGGGGGCGGAGGACTGACGACGGAAGACGGAGGTTTTGTATTTCCGCTTTGATCCTCTGTCTTCTGTCCTCTGTCTTCTGTCCTCTGTCTTCCGATATCCAGTTCATGCTGTTTTTCGACACGCGGCGCGGGGCGCGGCGCATCGAATTTAAATGCCGGTTCGCGCCGCGCGGCTTCCGGTGCTTCCAGCGCCAGCGCCTTCTGCACGGCGGCAATCACCGCGTCGCGCACGGCGTTGGGATGGCGGAAGCGCACTTCCTTTTTCGCCGGATGCACATTCACATCGACCAGCGCGGGCGGTGATTCGATGAAAAGAAAGGCCGACGGATAGCGGCCGCGCGCAAGCACCGCATGATAGGCTTCATTCAGCGCGTGATAGATCACCGGCGCGGAGGCCGGGCGTCCATTGATGAACACATACTGATCCGAACGGTCTGAGCGTCCCGTCTGCGGCAACCCCGCGAAGCCGGTGACTTTCACCGCGTCGACTTCGTAATCGAGCTGACGCAAGTTGCTCAGAAACGACGGGCTGTACAGCGCGGCAATGCGGTCGGCCAATGTGGATCCGCCCGGCAGATTATAAACCTCGCGTCCGTCCGAGGTGAACGTCAACCCCGTTTCCGGATGGGCCAGCGCATAGACCGCGAAGAGCTGACGGATCTGCGCCAGTTCAGTCGCTTCGGTGCGCAGAAATTTGCGCCGCGCGGGGACGTTGAAAAACAAATTACGAATTTCCATGCGCGTGCCTGGCGGACAGCCCGCATCGAGCACGTCCTGCATCTTTCCGCCGCTGACATGAATCTCCGTGCCGCTCAGTTCCTCGGCGGGCCGTGTAATCAGCGTAAAGCGTGACACGGCGGCGATGGACGAAAGCGCCTCGCCGCGAAACCCGAGTGTGGAGACCGCCTCGACCTGCTCTGCCGTGCGGATTTTACTGGTGGCGTGGCGTTCAATGGAAAGCAACGCATCGTCGCGGTTCATACCGGAGCCGTTATCGGAAACCGCGATCAGTTGCATCCCGCCCTGGACGACTTCAACATCCACCTGCGTCGCACCGGCATCGATCGCGTTTTCGACCAGCTCCTTCATCACCGAAGCGGGCCGCTCAATCACCTCTCCCGCCGCGATCTTATTGATCACATGATCCGGAAGCATCTGGATGTGTTGATTCACGGGCAGGACATTACCCGCTTTGTCCGGGGTTTGGAAAAAAAATCACCACGGAATACACCGTAGCTTCCAATGGTTGGAAAGTGTATCCGCGAATATTCCGCGCCTCCGGGGCGCTCTGCTGGATTCGCCTGCGATTAGGCTAGAGGCGCTGTTTCAGGCGCACAAACCACGCAATAGCGCCACCGAATGCCAGCAGAAGGGCTGTTGCCGGTTCGGGAATCGCTAAGGGCGTCACATCGGCATAGGTCGTTCCAAAACGAAGTTCATCCACATCCAGCTTTTCTGTTCCGCCGGACTGGATGCGGAAAGTATCGAAAGAAAAATCGGTCAGACTGAGAGTGGCGGTTGCTGTGCCGGGTGCGCTACCGCCGAGGGAGACGGGGTTAACCCACAAGTGGATTTGTTTGGCTGCGCTGTCCATCTGCACCACCAGAAATCCGGTTGCATTGCTTATGGTCGTTATCGAGGTGTTGATTTTTAGGCCGGTATTCCATGCTTCCATCCCCCAATCGGTGGAAAGATTGCGCTGACCGAAAAAGAATTTTTCCGTCGCTCCCAGAAACAGAGAGACGCCTGCATATCTGTTGCCGACGCTTTGATCAACCTGCATCAGCGCGCTGAACCAGAGGCTTTTGCCCGCCGTACTGTTCGTGGTGCCAAGCGCACGAAAAATCCCCTGATCAGAGCCCTGAACCTCCACGCTGTTGCCGGAAACGGCCAGATTTGAGTAAGTCAAATCACCCGTTTCCATAATAGCGGTTGTGGCGCCGGTCCAAGTTCTCCCCGCCGTGGGCCAGCTATTGTTGCTTCCCTGACCGATGATCTGGCTGTTGGTGGCATAGAGGAACTCATCCTGAGCGAGCAGCGTCGCCTGAGCGGTCGGTCCCAGCGCAACACCCGCCGCAAAAACATAATTTGCGATCGCAGATTTATTACATTTCATCGAGAAACGCATGTGGGAACCTTTTTTAATACCGTTGTTTAAGCCGCAAGATCCAGGTCAGACCTCCGCCAACAGCCAATAGAAGGACCGTTGCCGGTTCAGGAACGACTGTCACGAAGCCGTGAGACAAGTTACTGGTATCCAGCGACTGTCCGGCGGTTAGGCCGATCGTTGAAAAGGTCGCTCCATTCGTTGTAACCGATCCCCAGTTCTGGAGCACAGCAAATGTTGACCCGTTGGTAAGCGTTGTGTTGCCGGTGAAGTCGAACACAAAAACACCGCGGGCAGTTAGCGTATTCGCGCCATTGCCCTTAAGAACGTCATATAGATTACCGCTCAAAATTTCCATGATGTTGGTCGAGCCTGCGGATAACAGAAGCGCGCTGTTAAAGGTCATTGTGCCGCGGCCATCGCCAACGGTCAGAATTGAGCCGGCATCCATCGTCACCGCCTGCACCGTACCCGTGCCGCCGAGCATGGCACCGGCAGATACCGTGATCTGCTTGCTCAACATGCTGCCGTTTACGATCAGCCCGCCGAACGAGACGGTTGTGGTGTTGGTGTAGGTATTCGCGCCGGTGAAGGTCAGTGTGCCCGCGCCGGTTTTGATCAAGCGCCCGCCCCCGCTAAGCGCACCGCTATAGGTCGTGTTGCTGCCGTTGTTGCCGACGGCCAGAGCGATCGCCGTGCCGCCCGCATTAGTCAGGGCGAGGTTTTTGTTGCCTTCCAGTCCGCCGAGCGTGTAGGCGGCGATGCCGCCAGCAAACCTCATCGTCCCGCTATTGTTCGTGTAATTCAGTGTGCTGTTTTGCAGCGCCAGCGCATTGGAAGCCGTCAGCATACCGGCGCTGATTGTCGTTGTGCCGCTATAGGTGTTCGCACCGGAGAGTTCGACCGTTCCTGTACCTGCCTTGTCCAGACCGTGCGCTCCCGAAATCGCGCTGGTGATTCTCAGTGTGCCGGCATCCGAATCTACCACTGAATTGGCCGTCAACGTAATAGCACCGCTATACGTATCTGTGCCTGCCACATTGCAAAGCTCACCGCCATTGAGCGTGAGAAGTTCGTTGGTCACCGTGATGCCGCCTGAAAGTTCAAGCTCGCTGCCTACATTAACCGTCGTTCCCGCCTCTGTGCTTCCAAGCGCTCTTGCATTACCGATTCTCAGTATTCCGTTGTTTATAATGGTCTCACCACCATAGGTGTTCGCGGCAGTCAGCACCAGGGTGGCGGCACCCTCCTTGGTCAGGCTGTACGTATTGACTCCGTCGTCAATGACTCCGCCCACCGTCAGGGTGCCGTATCTATTGGTGATGGTCAGGTTTCTTCCAAGGGTCACAGCACCGGTTCCGAGATCGAGGTCTTTCGGGCCGATGGCAGAGAAGTCCCCGTTCCAGTTTTGCGCGTTGTTGTTAGCATTTATTAACGTGCCGGCCGTGTTATTACCAATGGCACCGCCGTTGATCGTGAGAATACCCGATCCAAGGGCCTGAGCATTGTTGATGTAAAGCGTGCCCTCATTGAGGATGGTTCCGCCGCCATAGGTGTTCGCGCCGGCCAGCGTGAGTTGTCCTCCCCCAGCCTTAGTTAGACTATAGGTATTGGTTCCGTCATCAATGGTTCCGCCCACGATCAGGTTATTGTATAGGCTTGTGACCGTACGGTTGCCCCCAAGGGTTACAGCGCCAGTGCCGATATCCCAGCCTCTTGTGCCGTGAAAGGTGAAGTCCCCGTTCCAGTTTTGCGCATTGTTGTTGGCGTTTACAATCATGCCGGTAGTGCTGTTGTCAATCGTGCCGCCGTTGATCGTGAGCGCCCCCGTGCCAAGAGCCCTGGCGTTGTTAATGCTCAGCTTGCCCTCGTTGAGAACCGTTCCGCCGCCATAGGTGTTCGCGCCGACCAGCGTAAGTTGTCCAGCCCCGATCTTGGTCAAACTGTAGGTGTTGACTCCGTCGTCAATGACTCCGTCCACCGTCAGGGTATTGTAGCTTTGCGTGATGTTGATCGTCCGACTTCCCCCAAGGGTCACGGCGCCGGTGCCGAGATCCACATTGTTCTTGCCGACAAAGGAGAAGTCGCCGTTCCAGTTTTGCGCGTTGTTATTGGCGTTCGATACCGTGGCACCAGAGGTGTTTGCAAGTTCGCCGCCATTGATGGTGAGAGCCCCCGTGCCGAGGGCTTGAGCGTTTATGATATTCAGCCCGCCAGCATCAAGAATCGTTCCGCCGCTGTAGGTGTTCGCGCCGGCCAGCGTCAAGGTGCCCAGGCCGGATTTGGTGAGCGTGTTTCCGCTAGCGCCGGAGAGTATGCCGTTAACGGTAATGGCGTGGGTATTGGTCACTGCCCATGTCTGCGCCGCACCGAGCACGACGTCGTTGTTCATAATCAGACTGCCACCTGTCTGCGTCATATCGATGCCTGAAGAACCCAGCGTCAGTGTTGTTCCAGAGGTGCCGTTAAATGTGATATCCCGGATAAGGCTGGATTGAAATTTGATGCCCTTCCATGACAGGTTCGCATCCACCTGGTTTCTTTGTCCAGCACCTGCGGAAATAGTGGACCACGTCGCAACATCGTTAGCGCCCGGCGCTGTGGCTGGCGCACCAATCCACGCAGCCGCCACACTCAGATTTGTGTATGTCGCGGAGTTTGTCTTCACAATATCCGCAGCCTGCGCCGCAAGGCACAACCCGGCAAATATCAGCGCTCCTATGACTCTTTTTCCCATGGTAGATCTCAATGTCATTCCATAAACCGACGGCGGATAAACAGAGTAAGCCCGCCGACAAAGGCAATCAGCGTGGCCGTGGCCGGCTCGGGAATAGCTGTGCCGGTCAGCGTCACGTTTCTAACATCTTGGGAAGAATACCACCCTCCGGTTCCTGCGCCGATACCGAAGTAGGCGTTGTCAAATTTTTCGTACCCGCTTACTGAATACGTCACGTTGCTGGAAAAAGTTGATCCATTAAAGCCCCAGCTGACCGTAAAGTTATCGTTGCTCGCATTGTAGGCGAACTGAAATGTTTGCCAGCCGCAGTCCTCGAAAAAATTGGTGTTGGATGATTGATCGATTGAAGCATTCGAGAAATGCGTCCAGTCTTCAAGTCTGACCAGATCATTGTATTCGTCGGAAATTTCATTGGTACTGTTTTTATAATGGTCGAATTCGAAGCTGTATCCCTTCAGACCGAGGTAATAGCCTGCCTGACCAAGATTATTGTCTTTCCCGTTAACGCTGCCGCGCGGGACTCCCAGCCAGCTTCCCACGCCGCCGATCGTGGCGTTGAGATTGCTGACAGTATTCGCTTTAAGCCAAAAGAAGGCCAGGCCATCCGCTCCATTGCCCGGGCAGGTTATCCGTATATCGGCACGCAACGAAAAATTTCGATCCGTGCGAAAGGTGGCGTTTGTATAGATTGCCGTTGTGCGCTGATAGCTGGCGTATTCGGTCAGGCGCAGAAAGTTTGTGCCGTTTTCTTTCACAATCCAGTCGCTTGCCACTTTGTCGACTCCCGTAGTGATACTGGTATTGCTGGCACCTTCCTTGCCATGGAAAATCCAGCCGGACGGCATATCCGTACCGCTGAATGACTCATTGATCAGGGTGCTCCCAAAAACAGAGAGGTGTCCTGTAACAAGAAGAATTGAAAAAACTACTCTGGTTTTCATCATGAATCTTATTCGATTGTCTTTTGGCCTATAAACGCGGGCATAAGTGTACGTATTTTTCCTCGGAAAGCAATCTTTTCGGATTTCTACCGATGCCTGAGACGCAAACTATATTCAGCGTGCCGATTACTGCTGACTGTACGAGCTTTGCACGAAAACAAGCGCTTTAGCCGCGCTTGAGTCCAAACATTGGAAAATTATTTGACGAGGAGCTGTTTGACGGCGGCTTCGGTGAGGAAGCCGGTCGGCCCAGCGGCTTTTCTTAGGGCAACAACTGTGTCGGCAGCGGTGGCTTTCGGGTTGTGCTGCATGTAAAGCGCGGCGATGTGGGCAACGTAGGCCGTGGCCACAGAGGTACCTTGCGAGCCGCCCGCGGAGCCGGGCGCAATCAAATCAACAAAGTCGCCGCGGTTGGAATAGTCGGCCAGTTTATCTCCATTTGAAGCGGCGATGCCGATGACTCCGGGATAAGCCGCTGGGTACATCGGCTTGCCGGTGTTTGCATTGCCCACAGCGGCGAAAACCGGACGTCCCTGATTGATCGCATATTGGACGGCGGCATCGATAAATTTGCTGGGTGTTTCAGAGCCCCAGCTGAGGCTGATGGGGCCGGAGCTTTTCTGCACGGCGTACGTCACGGCATTCATCAACGTAAAGGAGTCGGCATAGCCGTCGTCCGCAAACGCTTTGACGGCGATGACCGGTACGCCTTCGCCGACCGGGGTCGCATACGGATCAACGAGTCCGGCGGCGAGCCGCGCCATCAACGTGCCGTGGCCGACGGAGTCAGTGGTGAGCTGTGTGTCGGGATGGGTGGCGTCAAAAGCGCTGAGGACGGCGCGATTGAGGTTATCATCGGGCGCAAGTCCGGTATCAAGAACGGCGACAGCGATCGGGCTGTCGCCGGGCGGCGCGTTCCACTGCGCCGGAGCGCTTGGGGTTTCGCCTGCAGCAGGTAAAAGTTTGGGCGTGTCGTAGACATAGTTGGGTTCGGCGAGGGCGATGCTTGGTTCATTGCCGAGCTGGTCGACAAGGTCGAGGACGTTAGCGCCTTCGGGCAGAAGGATGCGGTAGATGCCAAGCTTCTGGTTGGCCTCGATGATCGTGCCGCCGGTACGGGCGAGAAAGGCGCGCAGATTTTCGATGGAGGATCCCGCGCCGAAACCGACGAGAATTTCGCGGGCCATGAAGCGGGATTTCCCGTCGAAGGAGGTTTCGATTCGGCGCACATTTCGTAACGGCTGTACAGATTCGGCGTGGCCTTTGCGGAATACGCGGATACCGGTGAGGCGGGTGAGGTCGCCGAGCGGGCCGGGCTCGCGCCGCCAATCGAGCAGGTAGTCGTAAGGCGAAAGCAATTCGTCGAGAGCGCCCTCTACATCAGCAGCACGGCAAGCGCCAGTGATGCTTTTCTGCGCGGCAGGATCAATCTGTACGTCAATGCCGGCGGCGGCGAAGCGTTCGAGAAGCTGCGGAAGCGGTTCGTCTTTGGCCGTAAGCCACAGGCTGTTCTGGTCGAGCCGGAATTCCAGCACGGCGGACTGCGAAGAAAGCGCACAGAGACAGAGAGTCAAAACAACGGTATTTAAAAGGTTACGCATGGTGGGCACGGTAACAGGAAGATGATCGGATGGCAACCGGCGGCAACCGTGGTGCGGTTGACGGAACAGCCGAAAAGGAGTACTCTCTAAAGGTCATGAAGCTCCTGATTTTCAGAATGTTAGCAATGCTGGCCATCCTGGCCGGAGCCGCTATCTCTGTTCCGGCGAAGGATCTGGACGACGCGCTTGCGGCGCAGAAAACCAAGGCGACGCGCCGGGTTTATTCTGAAAAAGCGTCGCTTGAGAATCAGAATCTTGAGGTGCCGCGCACGCAGACCGAAGAGGAGCAGGAACTGGACAGAAAACTCCGTGAGATGGATGCGAAAATGGACAGCAAATCCGCTCCGTCGCCCGGGCAAATGCAACCCGACTCAGGCGCCACCGTGCCGCACCCCGTGGAAAACAAAAACTGGCTGACACCGGCTTTAATGGATAATGACACAGCCATGGCGCAAACCAACGAAACGGAAGCGGCTTGGCTGGCTCGGGAGCTGGTTCGGCAGAAGGAACTGAAATCGCAGAAAGCTGAAACGAAAGAAAGCGAGCTGGTTGAAAAACTTCTGCGCGAAAAAACCAAACCGCCGAGCAGCTCGCCGGAACTGGATCGCCTGAAACAATATCAACTTGCCCCGCCAAAAATCTTTGGCGGCAAAGACAAGGATGCCGACGCGCCCTCCTACATGACCCCGAAGAGCGGAACGCCCGATCCCCTTGCGGCGATTCGCCTGACGCCGAAAAAGGAACTGTCGGCTCCGCCGCCGCTTTTCTCTCCGGAAGCTGCGAGAATTTCTTCGGCGCTGGACAAAGATCCGCTCCGATCGACCCGAAGTCCGTTGCTGAACCCCACTCCCGGCTCGCCGTTACGCCAACCTGGCTCCGCTTTTTCATCCGGGCGGAATACGCCTGACCTCGTGCCGCTGACTCCACTGGAAACGATCAAGAAATCGTCACCTATTAATCGTGCGAATCCGTTTGAAGCCAACCCTATGCCGGAAATGAAGACCAGTATCTGGCAGTAGTTACTTTTCCTCGTCGGTTCCCAGCAACCGTTTATACGCCTGCTGAGCACGAAGAGTTTTCGTGCGCTGCCCTTCGAACTCGGCGGTTTTCTTCTGAGGATCGCCCTGTATTTTGAGCAGATCAATTGCGCATTCCAAGGCGCGCAGGGCTTCGTCGTACTGACCGGACACATAATAAGCTTCTGCCAGCGTGCTCCAGAAAACAGGCTGAGCCGGTGCGCTTAGAATAGCTTCGCGGGCATAGCGCACCGCGAGTTTTCCGTTTTTCATCTCACCGCCGGTGGCATAAAGCCAAGCCAGATTGTTTTGAATCATCGAGTTCTCGGGAAATTCTGCGGCCAAAGAATTCAAGATATCGGACGCCTCTTTATAGCGCCTCATCATGACATAGAGTGCGCCTAGGTTAAAGCGGGTGTCGGGATCACTAGGGTCATTCGCCAGAGCCCGCAGATAGGCCCGTTCGGCTTCCGCATATTCTCCTTCGTCGGTATACTGCACGCCGGCACCAATCAACAAAGCTGTCCGACCGGATTTCGCCACATTTGTCGCGCCGGAAGTCTCGCCCCGCGCCGTCGTGTTGCTTGCAGGTTCATACGTACCGATCGGCAACGGCGACACTCCTTCTTGCGGAGCGTTTTGCGCCATCGCAACAGCGGCCGGAAGAAGAAGGATCAAAATAAGAAGAAGATATCGCATAAGCAGCTCACATTTTCTTGACGGTCACCTGCACCGCTGCGGGTTCAATTTTTTCGACCTGCAAACCGGCCGGCACGTCGGCGCGCACGGAAACCTGGTAGTCGGCGGGCTCCGTCAGCTCGGTGCAGTCGATGTAGGTATACACATCGCGTTCATTCAAATCGGCAACCCGCTGCGGACTGCCCCGCAGAGTCACCGTCACTTTTTCGGGGCGGATTTTTACTCCCTGCGTATCGCCAGAAGCCAGCAACGGGCGCACGATACTGTTTTCAATCCGCCGGGTTGCGACCCGCTCAATCAGGGATACTTCGGCCGTAACTCGCTCCGGTAAAACCGTCCAGGGCTGACCGGACGAAGCAATTGCCACATGGGTTTTAAATGAATTATAGCGCCCGTCGAGACCGACCGGCGCAGTTCGCACCTGTTCCAGTTCGCTCAGCAACCGTTCGGCGCCGCGCACCTTCACTGTGGCAGGAGAAGATATGGCTTGCTCCATTTGAATGCCCTGCGGCAATTCGCCATCCAGCACAACCTTTACCGGCAGCACCCGCTCCACCTCGCGGTCAATGGTCACGGTGATTTCGGGCGGATCAAACTGTACGGCGTGGGCGCGCGACGGCGCTTTGACATAGCGGGGCGAAAATTTAACAGTCCGGCGCAACCGGTCGGTACGTCCCGAAAGATCGATTTTCACCTCAACTTGATCGCTGCCGATAAAGCGAATGTCATCGCGCGAACCGCGGAAGCGGATGCTGACTGTATCGGTTGACTGATCTAAAACCGCCCGGCCCTCGCCAGCGGTAACGGAGACCGGAATGTTCGCCACCATAACCTCAAAGCTGGTGTTTTCACGAACGGCCTGCCAAACCGCGAACGCCAGCAAGAGGCAGAACAGCTTCATCATCCGGTTACGGTTCAGCACCCGCCAAACGGGCATCAGACTGAAAGGCCGCGCGGGCCTTTTTATATTCCATTTAATCATTCGAGTCCTCCTCGAACATAAAGCCCTTCGGCCCGCCGTCCTCACCGAAGCCGTTGGTTTCGCGGCTGAGGAACGAAGTCAGCACACGGTGCAACCTCGGCCCGTCGAACCCGCGTTTAAGGCGCCCGTTATGCGCAACCGAAATCACGCCGGTTTCTTCCGAAACCACAATCACCATCGTATCCGTCTCCTCGGTCAGGCCGATGGCCGCGCGGTGGCGCGTGCCGAGGTCACGGGTCAGATTATCCGTCTGCGTCAGCGGAAAAACGCAACCTGCCGCAGCAATGCGATCCTCGCTGATGATCACGCCACCGTCGTGCAGCGGCGTGCCGGGATAGAAAATAGAAGTCAGCAGCTCTATGCTCACCTCGCTATTCATCGCAGTACCGGTATTTTGAATCGTCTTGGTTTCCACCTCGCGCTCGATGGCGATCAGCGCGCCGATTTTACGGGACGCCAGCAGCAGAACGGCTTCCGTCACCGGATCGGCCAGCGCGCTGCGGGCTTTACTCGCCATGAAATGGCTCCGCCGCCCGAGCCGCGCCAGCGCGCGGCGGATTTCGGGCTGGAAAATCACAATCAGCGCGAGAGCCAGATAGACCATTATCTTTTGCAGCAGCCAGTTGAGAACCAGCAGGTTGGTAAACTTGGTGATCAGCATCAGGAAGGCGAAAAGAATGGCCAGCCCCGTCAGAATGGCCGCGCCGCGCGTGCCGCGGAAGAACTTCACCAGGAAATAAAAAATGGCAGCGAGAATCAGAATCTCGACCAAGCCGGTCACGCCGGGATATTCAATGCTGTGCAGCCAGTTCATTGGTTCGGAGTGTATCCACAAGCCTTACGGCATCGCAAGATTCCTTTACATCGTGCACCCGCAAAATATGGGCGCCGCGCAAAACGGCAAACCCCGCGGTCGCCAGCGACCCCGCCAGCCGTTCGCTTGGTTCGCCGCCGGTCATCCGGCCGATAAAACTCTTACGGCTCACGCCGACCAGCACCGGACGACCCGCGGCCGCCAGTTGCGGAAGGCCTTTCAGCAGCGCCAGATTATGTTCGTCCGTTTTGCCGAATCCGATCCCGGGATCGAGCACGATCTGTTCCGTCGCAACGCCACGCGCGATGGCAAAGTTCATCCGCTCCTCCAGAAAGTTCCAAACATCGGAAACGACATTGTCGTAGTGCGGATTGTTCTGCATCGTCTCCGGCGTTCCGAGCATGTGCATCAACACCAGTCCGGCACCGGTTTCGGCGGCGGTAGCTGCCATGGCGGCGTCGGCCAGCGCTGAAACATCGTTGATGATATTCGCCCCAGCGGCCAGCGCCGCGCGGGCGACCTCCGCCTTTTGTGTGTCAATCGAAATCAGCGCCTTCGTTTTTTCGCGCAGTTTTTTAATCACCGGAACCGTCCGCGAAATTTCTTCCAAGGCTTGGACAAGTTTTGCGCCGGGCCGGGTCGATTCGCCGCCGACGTCGATGATGTCCGCGCCTTCCGCAACCATTTCGAGGCCGCGCGCCACCGCTTTTTCCAGAGCTAGGAACTTTCCGCCGTCCGAAAACGAATCCGGCGTCACGTTGAGGATTCCCATAATCAGCGTGCGCGGCCCGCAAACGACTTCCCGCCCGCGGCAGTTCCAGATGATTTTGGCGTTTCCAGACATTGGAAAAACGATACGCCGTTTCCTCGGGGTTTGGAATTTTTTCCTGCCGCTTTTGCCGCTCATCTTCGGGTCGCTTCTTTTGGCAGGGCCAAAAGCACTTTCGTCCCGAAAATTTCGGGACTCAGGTCCAAGGATTGGAAGGGTTTAAGGGTAAGTTCCGTAGGAACGGATTTTAATATCAATCAGTTTCACGGTCTTATCAGGCCCAGCAGACTGGCGTAGTTGTCGGTCCATAAACGAACCGTCGGGATCGGACGCTTTTTCAGTGAGTCGGCGCGGGCAATGGCTGGCTGTCCCATGAATCCGCCATCACGGCTTAATAAAACCCAATCTGAAGCATGGATGATTGGCGATTCGGGCGGGTGATCCGCAATATAAGCTAAATGGAGCTTGAAGTGGTTTTCCGCCTGAACGAGCACCGGAAGAAGATCCAGATAGTGGTTGGAGATGTTAATGGCAATAACGCCTCCGTCCGCCAAATGCTGCAGGTAAATATCAAATGCCTCCTTTGTTAAAAGATGCATAGGAATTTGATCTCCGCTGAAAGCATCCAGAACCAGAACATCATATCCGGCTGAACCTATTTTCAGTTCGTCCTCCATGCTGATCCGCCCGTCTCCTTCGACGATCTGGATATGAGCCCGTGAATTTTCCAGATAGGAGAACCACGGAGAATGTTGCGCCAGTTGGATCACGTTCGGGTTAATCTCGTAAAAACGGTATAGATCGCCGGATCTTCCATAAGCGGCTAACGTACCGCCGCCCAGTCCAAGCACCCCGACACGCATGGGTTTGCCGCCAATGCGTTTAGGATGATTTAAAAGCGCCAGCCCCGCTCCGCTGCTTTCACTATAATAGGCGTTCGGCTTATCTCTAAATTCAGGATGAGCCACTTGCATGCCGTGCGAGATTCTCCCGTGGTACATGATGAAAACGGGAAAGCGTTCTTCTCTCTTACCGCGGATCTGCCGGCTTACCGTGTCCTGATTGACGACGATACTTCCGAAAAAGTTGCGTCCCATATACACCGCGGTTTCATTTTCCTTGATGGTTTTTTTTGAAACAAAGAATGCCAGTACAACAACAGCCAACCACAGGCCATGCCGGATTAAATAAAGCGGGTTACGCCTGTCGCAATAAATTGAGATGATCGCCAGAATCGCGGCCAAAATAAGGCAGAGCTGATATTCCCAGTATAGCCGGAAAATCTGAGGGGCAATGACGGCCACAAAAACGCCCCCCAACGCTCCGCCCAGCGAAATGGAGAGGTAAAAACCGGTTAAATAGCGCGATGGCGGTTTCCTCTGGTAGAGCGCGTTGTGGCAAAAGAGGCAGATGGAAAAGAGAATAAACCCGTATCCGAAGATTTTCCCGACGATGGCCAGATTTAGATCCTTAAAAATCAGGTACCAGGCCGTTACGCAGGCAAGAGGGATCAGCCAGATGTAATACCTCTGCAGGCCGCGGAGCCGATCTGTAAAGCCGATGATATAAGTCAGCAGGAACAGAACCAGCGGAAGAACCAAAAGAAACGGTACCGGAGGAACGTCCTGCGCCATTTGATTTGAGACCGCCATCAGCGCCAGAACCCCGCACGCGGCCAGCGTGATCCAGTGGAGATAGCTTTTCCAGCCGGGCCTCCCGGCGGTATCGGTCGCCGCGCCCTCCTTTTCAACAGTCAGAATCGGCCACACCTGCCGGGCAGACAACAGGCATAAAATTAAATAGATCAAAAATCCTCCGCCCCAAAGCAGCGCCTGGGTTTTCAGTGTGAACACCGGCTCAATCAAGAACGGATAACTCAACAGGGCAAGCAGGGCTGCGACATTTGAGACAATGTATAAAACATACGGCGAGCTGGAAGGTTTCGCCCGATGCACCCAGGCCTGAAGCAGAGAGGAGCTGGCCGAAAGAAGAAAGTAAGACGCTCCAATGCTGATAAGCAGCAGACGGAAAACATTCCAACCCGGACGGCCGGTATGTTCAGGCCGCCACTTGATGGAAGGAAGAATGGGGCTGCCCCAGACAAAATAAAGCACAACTCCGGCCAGCACAGTGAGAGCCAGTAAACTGATATGCACCAGCACCTGGTGACGCAGAGTAAGCCGTTGCAGAAGATGAGCATAGGTATACCCGCCAAGCAGGAGCACTTGAAAGAACATCAGACAGGTCATCCAAACCCCTGGAGATCCGCCGAACCACGGCATAAAATATTTGCCAATCAGCGGCTGCACTTGGAAAAGAAGAAAGGCTCCCAGAAATACAGCAAAAGGAAACACTCCAACACGTTTCGCCATATTTTTCACGGTCTTTAGCATGGCGGGAATAAATCATAAGGTCGGCAGTTTTTACAGCCATTTGTTTCCGCCGCTGGCTTCCATTGTTTGGAAATTTTTCCGGACGCTTTTCCAAGGATTGGAAGGGTTTAAGGGAAAAGTTCCAGCGGTTGGAAACTTCGGTCTTTTTCCGGCGGGCGGGATGGGTAATATGGACGACCTGACCCATGAAAACCCTACCATTCTGCCATCTTCATTTTCACACGGAATACAGCCTGCTCGATAGCTCGTGCAAGG
>JBAXDG010000028.1:0-18949 GCA_037141075.1 Kiritimatiellales bacterium | reverse complement strand
AGGAGATCATGACGCCGAACCTCGACAAGTTCGCGGCCGAAGGGATGCGCTTCGACCGCGCCTATGTGACGTGTCCGCAGTGCGTGCCGTCGCGGGCAAGTATCTTCACCGGGCGCTCGCCGGTGGATATCGGCATGTCGCGTTTCTCCTCGCCGCTGCCGCGCGCGATCAAGACGTATCCGGAGGCGTTGCGGACGGCGGGCTGGTTCACCGGTGTCGCCGGGCGCACGTACCACATGGATGGCGCGAGCGGGACGATGCCGCCGGAAACGCAGGCGGTGTTTGACAAGTATAAACTCGTTACGTTTCCAGATCGTGTCGACTACGTCAAAATCGGGAAGAACGAAGAAATTTCGCTGGGGCAAATGCGCGACTTCCTCGACCTGAAGCCCGCGGACAAACCTTTCTTTCTGCAGCTCTGTTCGCACGACCCGCATCGTCCGCTCACTACGAAAGGCCCGGTAAAACATGATCCGGCGAAGCTCACGCTGCCGGCGCATTACCCCGACACGCAGCTCGTGCGCGAGGACTTCGCGAGCTACTACGACGAGATTGCGCACTTTGACGTGTTCTTCGGTGACGCGATGGCGGAACTGGAAAAACGGGGCCTCGCCTCGAACACAATCGTTGTTTTCATGGGGGACAACGGGGCCTCGCAATTCCGCGGCAAGGGCACGCTCTATGAATTTGGTATCCATGTTCCATTGATCGTGCGCTGGCCCGGAAAAGTAAAACCCGGCTCGTCCTCGGCGGAATTGATCAGCGGCGAAGATATTGCGCCCACATTTCTTGAAGCGACCGGGTTGCCTGTGCCGCCGGAGATGACGGGAAAAAGTTTCGTGAAGCTGCTGCGCGGCGAGCCGTTCGCGGGGCGGCAGTTTGTCTTCGCCGAGCGTGGCGCGCACGGATATGATCTGCCGGGCAACACCGCGGATTTTGACCTCAGCCGCGTCGTGGTGAGCAAGACGCACAAGCTCATCTACAACGCTCTCGGCGAGCTTCCGTATTGGCCGGTCGATTTCGCCAAGCTGGGCCTCTGGAAGGAGCTCGTGAAAATGCACGAGGAAGGGAAACTCGATCCTAAATCCGAAAAGCTCTATTTCTCCCCGACCCGCCCGATGTTCGAACTTTACGACCTTGTAAATGATCCCAATGAGTTTACCAACCTCGCCGGCACTCCGGACGCTGAGAAAGTCGAAACCGAACTCAAGGCCGCGATGCACGAGTGGATGATGATGCAGCGCGATTTCATGCCTCTGCCCGCGACCGGCAAAAAAGGCGAAAAAGGGGCAAAACGCGAGAAACAAACTGAATAGCGATATGACCACCCAATGAAACGCACCCCGGGAGACTGCGACTTATGAATAACATGAAAAAACGGATTTTTTCTGCGCTGCCGCTGGCGCTGCCGGTCGCGCTGTCTGCCGCCGATCTGTCAACGCCCGCCGACAAACCCAATATCCTGATCATCCTGGTGGATGATATGGGCTATTCGGACATCGGCTGTTATGGCAGTGAGATCAAAACGCCGAACATCGACCGGCTCGCTGCAAACGGGATGAAGTTTTCGCAGATGTATAACACGGCCAAGTGTTATCCCACGCGTACCAGTTTGCTGACCGGTGTTTATTATCAGCGGACAGATAAAAGTTCGTTTCCGAACACCGCGACGTTAGGAGAGGTGCTGCGGCCGGCCGGTTACCACACCTTGTGGTCAGGCAAGCACCATGCGAATTTCAATCCGGTGACGCGAGGTTTTGAGCACTACTACGGGATGATCGGCGGCGCGGAAAATCACATTAATCCATGGGGCAGTTCCATTCCGGGTCAACCGGCCCCCGCATCCAAGGGTAAGGGCGGCCCGTGGATGGATGACTTGAAACAAATCAGCCCCTGGCAAACTGTAAAATATGATACCGATGGGTTCACCGACCGCGGGCTTAAGTGGCTGGATGAATATGAGAAAGATGGCAAGCCGTTCCTGCTCTACATGGCCTACACGGCACCCCACTGGCCGCTGCAGGCCTGGCCGGAGGATATCGCCAAATACAAAGGCGTCTATGACGGCGGCTATGATGCCGTGCGTCAGGCCCGCTACGAGCGGCAGATCAAGCTGGGGCTGATCGATCCGGCGACCTCGCCGCTGCCGCCGATCGAGTATGGGAAGAAGAAGCCGAAATGGGATGACCTTTCGCCGGACGAGCGCAAGCTGGAAGCGATGCGGATGGAAATCTATGCCGCGATGGTCGATCGGGTGGACCAAAACGTTGGTCGTCTGATCAAGAAATTGGAGGACCAGGGCAAACTCGACAACACACTGATTATGTTTCTGTCTGATAACGGCGCTTGTGCGGAGGGCCCCAAGGTGAAGAATGCCGATTCCAATGCGCCAATGGGCAGCGTGTCGAGTTTCGTGAGCTACGGCCAAAACTGGGCGTCGGTTGGCAACACGCCCTTGCGCAAATGGAAGACCGACAGCTTCGAGGGCGGGGTTTGCACGCCGCTGGTGGTTCACTGGCCGGCGGTCATCAAGCCGCAGACCGGTTGGAATCGCGAGCCCGCCCATTTAATCGATATTATGCCCACGTTGGTCGCGGTCAGCGGGGCGGAATATCCGGGAGCATCGAAGGAATCCAACATTCCCCCGATGGACGGTGTGAGCCTGCTGCCCGCATTCAAAGGCGAGGCGATTGCACGCTCGAAACCGCTGTTTTTTCAGTTTACCAAAGGATCCGCGATTCGCGATGGGCAGTGGAAACTTGTGCGCTCCGGTGCGACCTGGGAACTTTATGACCTAGCCACTGATCGCACGGAAACACACAACCTGGCGGCGACTCGTCCCGAATTGGTCAAGCAAATGGATGCCGCCTGGCTGGCCTGGTGGAAGGATTGCACGGGCAAAGAGTGGACGGGCACGCCTCCAAAGGAAAAAGATGAAGAATGACCGAGAGTGACTTATCGATCTCAGTGCTGTTGTGAATACACAGCCGCATTGAGATCAATTCCCGGGAGACTGCGACCGATGAACAAAATGAAAAAAAGGATTTTTTCCATGCTGCCGCTGGCGCTGCCGGTCGCGCTGTCTGCCGCCGAGCTGTCGAAGCCCGCCGATAAACCCAACGTCCTGATCGTCCTGGTGGATGATATGGGCTATTCGGACATCGGCTGTTATGGCAGTGAGATCAAAACGCCGAACATCGACCGGCTCGCTGCAAACGGAATGAAATTTTCGCAGATGTATAACACAGCCAAGTGTTATCCCACGCGCGCCAGTTTGCTGACCGGTGTTTATTATCAGCGGACCGATCTGAATTTTTCGAACACCGCGACGTTGGGCGAGGTGCTTCGACCAGCCGGTTACCGCACTTTGTGGTCGGGCAAAAACCACGCCAAATTCAATCCGGTGACGCGGGGTTTTGACCGCTACTACGGGATGATCGGCGGCGCGGAAAACCACTTCAATCCGGGAAGCGGCCCCGCTCCCGGTCAGCCTGCTCCGGCTTTTAAGGCGGCAGATAAAAACCGCTGGTCGCTCGACGATGGCAAGGAGTTGGACAATTTTATCCCGCAGGATCCGAAATTCTACGATACCGATGCGTTTACCGATTGCGCGCTAAAGTGGCTGGATGAATATCAAAAAGACGGCCAGCCGTTTCTGCTCTATATGGCTTACACCGCTCCCCATTGGCCTTTGCAGGCCTGGCCGGAGGATATCGCCAAATACAAAGGCATCTATGACGGTGGCTATGAAGCCGTTCGACAAGCCCGCTACGAGCGCCAGATAAAAATGGGGCTGATTGATCCGAAGACCTCGCCGCTGCCGCCGATCGAGTATGGGAAGAAGACGCAAAAATGGGATGACCTTTCGCCGGACGAGCGCAAGCTGGAAGCGATGCGGATGGAAATCTATGCCGCGATGGTTGATCGGGTGGACCAAAACATCGGCCGGCTGCTGAAGCGATTGGAAGAGCAGGGCAAACTCGACAATACACTGATCCTGTTTCTGTCTGATAACGGGGCCTGTGCGGAGAACCCGAAGGTAGTGACCGACCCTCAGGCGCCGATGGGCACTGTGGCGAGTTTCGTGAGCTACGGGCAAAACTGGGCGTCAGTTGGCAACACACCCTTGCGCAAGTGGAAGACTACCAGCTTCGAGGGCGGGGTTTGCACGCCGCTGGTGGTTCACTGGCCGGCGGGCATCAAGCCGCAGGCCGGCTGGAATCGCGAACCTGCCCATCTGATCGACATCATGCCGACGGTGCTCGCGGTCAGCGGGGCGCAATATCCGGGCGAATCGAAGGAAGCCAACATTCCTCCGATGGACGGCGTGAGCCTGCTGCCCTCATTCAAGGGCGAGGCGATTGCGCGCCCGAAACCGCTGTTTTTTCAGTTTAACAAAGGCTCCGCGATCCGCGACGGGCAGTGGAAGCTCGTGCGCCTGGGTCCGACGTGGGAACTGTATGATCTGGCCACCGATCGCACGGAGACGCACGATCTGGCGGCGACTCGTCCCGAATTGGTCAAGCAAATGGATGCCGCCTGGCTGGCCTGGTGGAAGGATTGCACGGGCAGCGACTGGGCGGGGCCGCCTCCAAAGAATGGGCAAACCGAGGAATAACCGGAGATGACTCAGAGATTTCAGCGACAATATGAATAAACAACCGCATCGAGGAGACACTCTATGAAAACACTAACGCATCATCTTGTTCATGGTCATCACGCAGCATCAAAGATAAGTCAGGGAGTTGAATTTGATAGGCGAGGTTTTTTGGGCGCAATAGCTGCCGGGCTGGTTTGGGCTGTGGCGAAGCCAGCAGCAGGTATGGGTTTTAGATCCGGCCTGACCGGGAGTGCGGCGCCGAAACCCAGAATCCGGTTCCTGTATGATCAAGGGCCGCTGGTCATGACGGAAGACGCCTTGCGTGATGCCAACGGCGCATTTTCGCTGGCGCAGCTTCCCGCGCCGCAGCCCCGGTGTCAGGTGAAGCTGACAGGCGAGATCACGGCGCTCACCAAACGCATGTGGGAAATCGCCCTCGATGACGTAGAGCGCAATCAGGTGAAGCACGAGTCGGGGGTGATCTATTTTGGCGCCGGCACCCGGTATGGCGACCGGGTATATACGCGCGACATTTCCATTGCCGGTGTGCTGGGCGTGAATCGCCTGTATCCGAACGAGATGCTGTCCTCGCTCAAGTTGACGCGCGAAATCCGAAAAGGATTGGGCTACAAGGTTTCGGCTCCGCACATGATCAAAGAGATCGACGCTCCTTGGGAGGTGATCGCCGAATCCGACAAGGATGTTATGGCGAAATACAAGACCAACTCCTACACCCGGGCCACCGATGATGTGGTCTGGCTTTGGGCGGCGGACGATCTCTTCACGCTCCATCCGGAAATTGCCGATTGGAAGTGGATGCTCGAAAACGGCGAACATTTTTTCAAGGTGTTCTATGGCCCTTGGTTCGACTCCGGCGACGGCCTTTATCGCGGGCAGCCGCTCTATCATGACATAACCAACTCGGCTTATCCGAAGGGGATGATGATTACAGATTGCGTGCTGCTCAAGGCGATCTCCACAAACTGCCTCTACTATCGCGGACTGCTCGCCATGGCCAACGCCTGCGAAAAATGCGGTCGGCCGGCGAATGAAAAGCAGCAGTGGCTTGATCGTGCCGCCGCCCTCAAGGCCGCCATCGTCAAGGTCTTTACCAAGCCCGACGGCACGCTGGCTTATTACAAGGATCGTTACGGAGAAATCATGCCTAACCGCGAAATTCTGGGAACCGCCTTTGCCGTTATTTTCGGGATTGTGGAAGGGGATGCCGCTAAAAAGGTATACGAAGGCTATCCAGAAACTGACAAGGGCCTGCCGCTTTTTTCACCGTACATTCCCGGCAATTCCGGGCCGCACAACATGGCGAGCTGGCCGTTCTGCGACACCTTTTTTCTGTGGGGAAAAGCCCTGGCCGACGGTGGAGACTACACCGACCAGAACGCGGCGTTGCTCGGGCGTTCGCTGGGCACCGCCTTCGCGCCGAAGAAAAAGAAGGGGGATAATGAGAGCGATTGGGCAACAGGCCTCGGCTCCTTCCATGAAAAGATCCCGCTACCGGCCGGGCTGATCGACGGCTCCGGCCACCAGCTTTGGTCCGCCGCCGCCTTTCTCAACGTTTGCGTCCGTGCAGGACTTGTTAAATGAAGATAGAGTAGAGAGAAGAACAAAAACAAAACAGAGGTTCCAACCATATGAAATACATTCACCCCTTGCTCGCTGTCTTTGCCAGAAAGACATGTCTGATCGGCCTGATCGGTATCAGCTGCTTATCCACTACCCACGCTGCTCCGCGTCCAGATTCCTTCGGGGTGTGGGACCGGGGAGAAACCATGGATCCCAAAGTGTATCCGTATGTGAGGGGAACGGGCTGCGATGCCAATTGGGCTTCAGTGGAGAAACAGCCCGGGGTCTATGACTGGAGCGAGATGGATCAGGCGATGGAGCATGTTTCCAAAAACAAGACCTCGCTTTACTTCTCCTTTGAGGCTGGTCCGAAAACGCCGGATTGGGTTTATGCGAAGGGGATCCCCAAAGTGGTGACGGATGATGAAATGCACGCCGGAAAATTCCCCTATTATCCCTATTACCTCTCCCCGGAATACAAGATGTATTACTTCCGCTTCCTCACGGAAGTCGCCAAACATATCCGCAGTTATCCCAAGGACTGGCAGGAGCGCATTGCCTTTATACAGGTCAAAACGGGCTGCACGGGGGATGAGTGTGCTTACAAGGGAAAGTCTACCGACCCCAAATACGACCTGCCCAAGAGTTCCCCGGAATGGCGCGCCTTCCGCCTCGAGACCTTCGCGTTATATGCAAAACTTTTCGACCAGGTTGAGCCGAAAGTCAGCCTGATGTTTGGCAGCATTTCCGGCGATCCGGAGGATGGCGGAGATGGCAAATGGGTCGAGGAAGGGAAATGGGTAAATGACCACATCACCGGCAGCTATGGCGTGAAAGCGGGAGCCCTTTCGCGCGGACATCATTTGCTTGGCGAGCAAACCACGGTGAACGGGTGGCGCCGCTATTTAGTCGATCCCAAGGGTCTTACTGTCTTCGCGCGCTCCGAAATGGACGCGGGTTGGACAAAGCCCTGGTATCAGCGCAATCTGCCGCTCAATTTTTATTGGGGCGCCGTCAATGCCCTGAATTTGGGGCAGAGCATCTGGGACGTCACCAAGGGTGCCATAGAGGCGAGCAAGGAACAGGGCTTTGATTATTCCTTCTATTTCTTCAACAAGTATGCTGGCCAGATTGATCCCAAAACCGCCACCGATGCGTTCTGTGCCCTGCACAAAGGTTTGGATGCCGCGGATACCAAAGCTTATCCGGAGGAGAAGTTCGGGAAGGCATCTCAAAGAAACGTGGAGCGGATGGAGAAAATTGTAGCCGCCTATGCCAAGTATGGCGCGGCAATCGATGACAAAAACGTCTTCCAGTTGGGCAATGTCGAACAGCGGCGCCAACAAACCGGATTCAATGATGTGGGCTGGGACATCTGGCCGGATAACTACGGCCGGTTGCTCGACCAGATCGATGCGGACGACACCTCCATCCCGCTCTATCGCGTCGGCGGCCCGATCACCAAGACCTCATCTATCTATTCCCGCTTTGCGCGCGGCTTCGAGCATTCTTCTGGCAAGGACGCCATGTATTTCAAGCTGCATGACGGCTTCTCGCAAGACGCCAAGCCCAAGGTCATGTCGATTACCGTCGTCTGGTATGACGGAGAGGAAGGCTCCACCTGGAAGCTGGATTACGATGCGGGTGCCCCGACCATGAAGACCGCTTTGTCAGTCACCGGCAAAGGGGACAAGCAATGGCACCATGAGGCGGTCACACTGCAAGACGCCGTCTTCCGCCATGGTGGAACCAAAGGCGCTGACTTGGCTCTGGTGAACACGGACGACAAAGACGATATCTTCAGCCTCGTCGAAGTCCACCGCGGTATGCCGGAGATGCCAGAGCTTCGTCCTCCCGCCAAGTATAAGGTTTCCGACAGCGCGCCGAAGCCGCCTAAAGGGGATAAAGCCAAAAAAGGCAAAAAGGGTAAATCGGATCCCGTTGCCGAATAAAAATGACTCAGAGATCGCGGCCGTCACTCTGCCCGCCAGCGCGGGCAGGGCGGGCTGAACAGTTCGCAACTGGACTAATAACGGACGACCTGATAAACGTTAATAAGATGGAACAAAACGAAGGAGATCAAGACCTATGAAAAGCATCATGAAATCGATTCTTACTGCTCTGCCGCTGGCGCTGCCGGTTGCGCTATCTGCCGCCAGTCAGCCGCCAAAGCCCGCCGACAAACCCAACATCGTTTATATCCTCCTTGACGATGCGGGCTATGGAGATTTTGGCTGCTACGGGCAAAAGACGTTGCTCACGCCGAACGTGGACCGGATGGCGAGCGAAGGGATGAAATTCACGCGGCACTATGCGGGCTCCACCGTCTGCGCTCCCTCGCGTTGCGTGCTCATGACCGGGTTGCACACCGGCCACGGCCGCGTGCGGGCAAACGGCCCCTCATCGATTCCTGACACGGATCTCACCGTGGCACGGCTGCTCAAGGATGCGGGCTATCTGACGGCGTGCATCGGGAAATACGGCCTCGGTATGCCTGCGCCGGCGGATGATCCACAGAAGAAGGGGTTCGATTATTTCTTCGGTTATGTGGACACCGCCCACGCCCATAATTGCTTTCCCACCTTCTTGATCCGCAACGGCGCAAAGGTGCTGTTGGACAACAAGATTATTCCCGGCACCGAGGGCAAAGTGGCAGGAACCGGTGTGGCCACGGCCGACGGCCGTAAGCAATGGGCGCCCGGGCTCATCGCGGAAGATGTGCAGCGCTTTCTCGATGAGCGGGGAAAGGACAAAAACAAACCGTTCTTCCTCTACTACACGCCCAATCTTCCGCATGCGAACAACGAGGCGGACGAAACATCTCCGCTTGGTCATGGTATGGATGTCCCCGGTTATGGCGAGTTCGTCTCCCGTGACTGGCCCGATGTGGAAAAAGGTTTCGCCAGCGCCATGAAGTTCGTGGACGACGAAGTAGGGGCGGTGATGGCGAAGCTAAAGAAGCTGGGGCTGGATGAGAATACCATCATCATGTTGTCCAGCGATAACGGCCCGCACCAGGAAGGCGGCCACCGCGTCGCATATTTTCAAAGTAACGACGGCTTGACCGGCTGGAAACGTGATCTCACCGAAGGTGGCGTGCGCGAGCCGTTCATCGTCCGCTGGCCCGGCAGGATCCAGCCGGGCTCGGTCAGCGAGCACATCAGCGCCTTTCAGGACTTGATGCCCACCGTGGCGGATCTCGCCGGCGTCAAGGTGACGGCGGAGTGCGACGGAATTTCATTCCTGCCGACGCTGCTTGGAAACAACGATCAGCAGAAGCAGCATCCTTATCTTTGCTGGTATTTCAGCGAACAGGGCGGCAAAAACTCCGTGCTCAAGTGGCCGTGGAAGCTCATTCATCGCAATACCGCTAATGCAAAGAAGAAGTCCGCTGAAGCCAAACCGCTCATCGTGGAGCTGTTTAATATGAACAGCGACCCAACCGAATCCAAAAACGTCGCGGCGGAAAACCCGGAGATCGTCAAGGAACTCGAAGCTATCATGAAGCAGTCTTGGCGTGATCCATCCTGAGGAAATACTAACTTCGGGAAACAGATGAAAAAAATCGTTTGCACAATCCTTTTCGCTGCCTGCCTCGCGTCGGCATTGTCAGCACAAGAAGACGAGAGCAAAATGAATCGCGCAGCCGTGTTGAAAAACGCTCCGTCGGTCTCAAAGGATGGCAAGGTTACTTTCACTCTTACCGCGCCGAAGGCGGCGGAGGTCATGCTGGGAGGGGATTGGGGCGGCGAGCGTTTGCCGATGATCAAGGACGATCAAGGAAACTGGACCGCCACACTGGAGCTCCGGCCGCAGATTTATTCCTATTCGTTTTACGTCGATGGCGTGAAGACGATTGATCCGGCCAATACGCAGCTCAAAATCGGTCGCATCGCAAATGCGAGCTCCATTGAGGTGCCGGGCACGCCGCCGATGTTGTGGGAGATGCGCGACGTACCTCACGGCGACATGATCACCATCACCTACCGCTCAACGGCTGCGGGAGACCAGCGGCGGTTCACCATTTACACACCGCCAGGCTACCAGCCGGATCAGGCGGCCAAACTTCCGGTGCTCTATCTGTTGCACGGTAACGGCGAGATCGAAAGCAGCTGGGTACAGTATGGCCGGGCAAATCTGATCGCGGACAACCTGCTGGCCGAAGGGCGGATGAAGCCCATGATCATTGTGATGCCGAAGGGTCACGCCTACAAACCGGGTGAAACCCCTGCGCCTGGTACGCCGCCGTTGATCGCCTTTAAAGCGAGCGTCTTCAAAGAGGATCTGCTCGGAACGATCATGCCGCTCGTGGAAAAACGATTCCAAGTGAAAACCGACCAGCCGAACCGCGCCATCATTGGATTGTCGATGGGCGGTGCTCAGTCGCTCAGCATCGGCCTGGGCAATCTCGACCGCTTCAGTTACGTCGGCATCTTCAGTGCCGGCGGCAACAGTGGTTCGAATGTGCTGGCCAGACTGACCGCTGATCCAAAGTCAGCGAATGAGAAGCTCAAAATGCTCTGGATCGCCTGCGGTCGGCTCGACAAAGGATTCGCGGGGGTTGAAAAACTCGACGACGATTTGACGAAAGCGGGCATCGTGCATACCTATAAACCCACCGACGGGGCGCATGACTGGATCAATTGGCGCGAATACCTGACCGAGACGCTTCCCCTCTTGTTTCAGCAATCTGATAACCACAACTAAAAGGAAATAAACATGAAGATACTTCGTTTACTCTCAGCAATATTTTGCGCGGCCCTTGCGCTTTCGGCTTTTCTGTCAGTAACGGCATGTGCAAACCTTGCGCGTTCGGCCCGAGCCTCAAGCCCAAGCCCAAAGGTTGAACATACTCCCGCCGGAGCGGACTATTCGCTTCGCTGGAGCGATGCTGTCAAAATTTCCGATGCGACCTTCTCGTTGAAAATCAACGATCAGTGGGTTTATGGCGATGCGTTTCCGAAGCGGGTCTGGTCATCCGAAAACGGCCGGCAGGTGTTGCGCTGCTCGGGACTGCCCCCCGTGGAGGAATTTGTCCTGACCATCGAAACCGCCGAAAACCGGCCGTATGCGGTGGTGTCTGCGGCGCTCAAGGCGTCGGGTGATTTTCAGTTGGGCGGCGTGCGGGTGCTGACCAAAAAAGGGGAAGCGCAGAACCTTTCGGTGGCAAACCCTTCCAAGGGTTGGACGTTATTTGTCGAATCGCTACGGGCTCCGGATCATGGGCGGATCTACACGCTCGGGCAGCTGGTTCAGCTCAAGGGCGGGAAAAAGGGAGATCCGCGCGACGCGTTCTGGGTTTCGACGCTGCAGAACGATGCAAGCAACCAGACCTTGGCCTTTGCGGCGCTCAAGGGCGAACTGTGGCCGACCTCGTTTGAATGGCGCGGCGCACAAGAGGGAGCGCTGCAACTGTCGGTGCGTAGCGGCAGTCCCATGGGTCTGGAGAAAATTCTTGTGCGGCCGGGCCGGCTGGTTGAGGTGGATCCGGTGCTGGTTGGATTTTGGGATGATCGGCGTCCGACTCAGGTGTTGGACGAGGTGGGGCGCATCATGGGCGAAAGCGTCCGGCAGGGACGTCCGATGCACCGGATCGAGCCCGGCTGGAGCTCATGGCATTCGTATAGCCGCTATGTTACCGCCGAAGACGTGCTGAAAGCGGCGCGCTGCATGAAGGCCGAGCTTTACGATGCGGGTTATCGTTATATTCAGCTCGACGGCGGATGGTGGACGGAGCCGGGATCGTATGTGGTCAACGGAGATTTTCCGTTAGGCATTCGCGATCTTTCCGACCAGATTACCGGTATGGGTCTGAAGTTCGGGTTGCACATCAGCCCGTTCCGGATCAATCCGGCTGATCCGTATTGGAAAGAGCATGCCGACTGGGTGCTCTCTCCCTACGTCAAGAAGAAGGTCAGTCAGGACGATGACGACATGGTGACCACGGTCGGCACGGCGTATCTCGACGGTAGCAACCCTGATGTGCCGCCGTATCTGACCGCGCAGTTCAAGCAGATGGTGGAAGACTACAAGCCGACGTACATGAAGTGGGATCACCACTACGGAAGCCTGGAGGAAGGGCCGCGCTTTGACCCGACGATGACCGGCCTGCAGGCGCACAACAAGACGGTGCGTATGATTCGCGCGGCACTGCCGAAGGATCTGGTGGTCACCCGGAGCATGGGCTGGCTCTTCGGCGCGCTGGAGTGCTACGACGCCATCCGCATGGGCAACGACATCAACCATCCGGGCGTTAAGAGCAAAGAAGAGCCCTATGCCAACATCACCTATGGAAAAACCACAGGATCGATTGAGAACGTGCCGCTGGGTAAAGACTACAAAGGGCTGATCCGGTTTGCCCGGCAGGCGGCGCAGAACTATTATATTCATAACCACATTGCCATCTGCGATCCCGACGCCTTCTTCGCCTCGCCGCAATATACGCTGGAGGAGGCGCGCTGCCATATCACCCTGCAGGCGCTGATGGGCGGTTTTCTTTTTGGCGGCGACCGCATCGAATCGCTCCCGAAAGATCGCCTCGACCTCTATCGCCACAAGCCGGTGATCGATGTGTGGAAGAATGGCAAGCACGCGGTGCCGCTCGACCTCTTTTCGGGTGCCGATATTCCCCGGATCTGGAAGATGGAACTGCCGGACCGCACGGTGTTCGGGTTCTTTAACTGGATTGATGATGCCGCCGAAACCACGTGGTCGTTTAAGGATCTGGAGCTTGCGGCCGGTGCCTATAAGTTGACCGATCTGTGGAGCGGGCAGCCCGTTGTTATGGATAAAACCGGGCTCACTCTGAAGATGGAACCGCACACCGTTCGGTTGATTGAGTTTAGGAAATAAAAGATGACAACGTGCTCGACGCTGAAATTATGCTGTTTCGCATGCGTATTCGCTTTGTTTAGCACGTGGAGTCGCGCAGAAAGCCTATCCGATCTGACCTACGGCACCGCCGCGGGCGAAGAACTCAAGCTGGATCTTTCCGTGCCTGACGGCCCGGGTCCGTTTCCGGTTTGTATCCTTGTTCACGGCGGCGGCTTTGAAAAAGGGGACAAGCGAAATTTCAAGACCCTCTTTGGCCGGCTTACGGACGCGAGGTTTGCCTGGGTCAGCATCAACTACCGGCTTGCGCCGGAGCACAAGTATCCGGGCAGCGTCGAGGATCTGGAAACAGCGATCCGATGGGTCAAGGCCCACGCATCAGAATACCGCTTCGATGCTGGACGGATCGTTTTGATCGGTGAATCCGCAGGCGGCTACCTCGTGTCGCTTGTCGGGGCTCGGAACCACGAAGACACCCGTGTCGCCGCAGTTGTTCCCTTTTACGGCTCTTCGGACCATGTCGTCCGGTTTTTGGCTACCAAGGACAACCCGGCTCCGGGCTACGCCAGCTATTTCGGTGTGACCGAAGACAACGAGGCCACGCACAAACTGTTGGTCGCGGCCTCGCCCGTCACCTATGTCCGCCCGGGCCTGCCTCCTTTTCTGCTGATTCACGGCAACGCGGATCAGCGCGTGCCTTATGAGCAGTCGGTGATTTTCGAAGCCCGGCTCAAGGCCGCCGGAGTCCCGGTGGAGCTGATCACCATTGAAGGCGGAGGACACGGCATGGGCGGCTGGAGCAAGCTCAACTCCGACTACGTCGCGCAGCTCATCGCTTGGTTGAAAAAGACTCTGAAAATCTACAAGAACCCGGACATGAAATACCCTCCGGGAGAGTGTGACCTGTAAGCCACATGAAAAACTGAATTTTTCATGTTACTCGTCACCCTATCTGCAGGATTTATTTCTGAAAAGGAGTTGCAGGTTATGAGTATACCAAGACGGGATTTTATGAAGGGGGTCGGGGCCGCGCTGCTTGTGGCGGGGTGCCGCGCTCCGTTTCGCTTCGGCGCGCCGCTGTTTTTGTATGATTCTTCCGGACTGAAAATGGACGCCACCTCGGTGCGCGATTCGTTGCGCACGATCCGGATAGAGGATTTACGCGATGTGCAGCCGGCCTGTCCGGTTCGTCTGCAAGGGGTGACGCCGCTGACCGAACGGCTCTGGCGGGTGGCGCTGGGGGACATTGAGAAGAATATTGTGACCAACGGCGGTTCGACCTATTTCGGCGCGGGGAAGGAATTTGGAGCCAGCGTGTATGAGCGCGACATCGCCTTCTCGGGCGTCCTCGGCTGCAATGCGCTCTATCCCGATATCATGCTCAACTCATTCAAATTCACCCGCGCACTGCGCCGGAAGCTGGGTTTTACGACCTCGCGCAGCCACTCGATTGCGGATATTTCCGCCCCGTGGGAGCCGCTCGACATGGCGCAACGGGAATACTTTCTCAAGTTCCACACCAATGAGATTACTCGGCGCACGGACGATGTGATCTGGATCTGGTCGGCAGAAGACCTGCTGACGAAGCTCGATCAGCCCGACTGGGCGTGGCTCTACGACGAAGGGGCCTGGTTCTTCGAAAATATCTACCGCTATTTTTACGACGAGTCCGACGGGCTCTACCGGGGGCAGGCCGCGTTTGTGGATGTCCATATGGAGACCCGTAAGCAGAGCGGCTATCCGACGGCCTGGGGATTGAGGGAATGCATTATGAGCAAGGCTGTGTCAACCAATGCGCTTTATTTCCAAGCCATGAAAGCGCTCTCGCGGACTGCCGTCCGGCTGGGTCGCCCCGCCGATGCGGCCCGCTGGGCGCAACGCGCGGACGATCTCAAAAAAGCGATGCTCCGGGAGATGCGTCATCCGGATGGCACCTTTACCTATCTGAAAACCTGGGACGGCAAGTTGCTGAAACAGCGCCACGCGCTGGGCGAGGCTCTCGCGGTGCGCTTTGGCGTGGCTGAAGGCGACGAGGCGCGGACGGCTCTCGGCGGCTATCCCGTTACGGATGCCGGCGTGCCGCTTATCTACCCGTTCTTTAACCATCCGGACAATCCTCAGGTCTATCACGATCAGACCTCCTGGCCGTTTACCGACACGTTCTTTCTGGCCGCCAAAGAAAAGGCGTTCGGGATCGACTGCACCGCGCAGAATGCGGCCCTGCTGGCGCGCACCTGTGTGCAGGACGGAACGTTCCATGAGGTGGTCAATATGAAGACGAGGGAACCGTTCGGCTCCGGCAGTCAGCTGTGGAGCGCTGCGGCATTTATCAATGTGTGCCACCGCGCCGGCAAGGGAGTTTAAAAAAGATTGCACGGGCAATGAGCCAGAGAAGCGGGAGCTTGAGAGATAACTGAGGGCGACTGCGACGCATGAACAACATGAAAAAACGGATCTTTTCCATGCTGCCGCTGGCGCTGCCGGTTGCGCTATCTGCCGCCGATGTTCCGAAGCCCGCCGATAAACCCAACATCGTCATTATCTATGCCGATGATTTGGGTTACGGAGATGTCGGGTGTTACGGAGCCAAGCTGATCCCAACACCGAATATGGATCGAATGGCTGCTGATGGGCTGCGCTTCACCAGTGGCTATGCCACTTCTGCGACATGCACCCCCTCCCGCTACGCGTTACTGACAGGCCAATATCCATGGAGAATCGGCGCTACCATTCTATCCGGGGAGGCCGCGATGATCATCAGGCCGGGGACGCTCACGACCGCGTCTCTCTTGAAGAATGCCGGTTATCGAACCGCTGCGATCGGGAAATGGCATTTGGGGCTGGGCGATGGAAGGATCAACTGGAATAAGCCCATTCATCCCTGCCCGAATGATGTGGGCTTCGACTATTCCTTTATCATGGCGGCCACCATGGATCGGGTGCCTTGCGTTTACCTTCGCAATGGAAGTGTCGTGGGGCTCGATTCTTCAGATCCATTGGAGGTGAGTTACAAGACCCCTTTTCCCGGTATGCCGTTGGGGCGCACAACTCCTGAGGGTGTGCGCCTGAAGTCAGCGGGGGATCAGCATAATGATGCGATCGTGAATGGCGTCCCGCGGATTGGCTTTTATAAAGGAGGGGCATCAGCCCAATGGAAGGATGAAGACATGGCGGATACCTACACCTCTGAAGCGGTCAAGTTCATGGAAGCGAGCAAGGGGCAGCCTTTTTTCCTGTATCTTGCGTATAGCGACCCGCATGTGCCGCGCCTGCCTAACCAACGCTTCCTGGGAACCACGACTCTCGGGACGCGGGGGGATTCGATTGTGGAATTCGACTGGTGTGTCGGGGAGATTATGAAAAATCTTCAACGCCTCGGGCTGGATCAAAATACACTCGTCATTGTAACCAGCGACAATGGGCCGGTTCTGGAGGATGGTTATGCGGATGGTGCCAAGGAGAAGTTAAGTGGTCACACCCCTTGGGGGCCGATGCAGGGAGGTAAATACAAAGGTTATGAAGCCGGAACGCGCGTGCCGATGATTGTCCGCTGGCCGGGACATGTGAAGCAGGGGGTCTCGGAGGCCATGGTTTGTCAGATTGATTTTGCTGCAAGCTTTGCGGCGCTGACGGGGCAATCATTGAAATCAAATGAAGCCCCCGACAGCTGGAATGTTTTGCCGGCGCTACTGGGGCAGTCCGCGACGGGTCGGGATTATTTGGTTACTGACTCCGTAAGGAACGGTCTATCGATCCGTCAGGGGGACTGGAAGCTGTTGGGTAATGAGGTGAAGAAAGGCGAAGCGCCGAAAGCGAAAATGCTTTTTAATCTGGCCAATGATATTGGGGAGACTGTGGATCTGTCGGAAAGAAATCCGGAACAGGCAGCCGCGTTGGAGGCATTGCTGGAAAAAGTGAAAGCCCAATCCCGGACGCGGCCTGATTAAAAAGACCGGATCAAAATTAAGGACAGTAAATGAACACAATACAAAGAATCATCCCCCTCGTTGCGTTCTTGCCGGCAGCGGTCCTCCTGGCCGATGAACCGGTGAAGTCCCCGGCCAAACCCAACATCGTGTTCATCCTGATTGACGATATGGGGTGGGCAGATGTCGGTTGTTTCGGCAGCAGGATTTACCAGACTTCCAACATCGACAAACTGGCTGCGCAGGGTATGCGTTTTACGGATGCGTATGCGGCCTGCAATGTCTGCTCGCCGACACGCGCTTCGATCCTGACCGGCAAATATCCGGCGCGTTTGCACCTCACCGATTGGATTTCCGGGCATGATAGGCCAAATGCCAAATTAAGAATTCCGGACTGGACGAAGCATTTGCCGCTGGAGGAGATCACAATTGCCGAAGCGCTCAAACCGGCCGGGTATGTCTCGGCCTGCATCGGCAAATGGCACCTGGGCGACGAGAAATATTACCCGGAAAAACAGGGGTTTGATGTCAACCTCGGCGGCAACCATAAGGGCAGTCCGAACAGTTATTTCAGTCCTTACAAGAATCCGAAGCTGACAGATGGTCCCAATGGAGAGTATTTGACCGATCGGCTCGCCTCCGATGCGGAGAACTTCATTAAGGCAAACAGGAACAAACCGTTCTTCCTTTACCTATCCAACTACGCGGTGCATGTACCGCTGCAGGCAAAAAAGGAATACGTCGATCAGTATGTTGCACGCGGCCTGAGCCCAAAGGGGCAGAATAGTGCCACGTATGCGGCAATGATAGAAAGCGTGGACGATGGCGTGGGCCGGGTGATGAAGACGCTGGACGATCTTGGGATTGCGGAAAATACGGTGGTGATCTTCATGTCGGACAACGGCGGGCTGTTAAAATCCACATCGAATGCTCCGTTGTGCGCCGGAAAGGGCACCGCCTACGAAGGCGGGGTTCGCGAACCGATGATTGTCAAATGGCCCGGCGTGACAAAACCTGGGTCTGAGTGTTCCGTGCCTGTGATCAGCATGGACTTCTTTCCGACGATACTCGAGATGTGCAACGTGGCGCAGCCGGGGCCCGTTGACGGTGTCAGCCTGGTGTCGCTTCTGAAAGGCGGATCGTCGCTATCCCGTGAAGCCATTTTCTGGCATTACCCGCATTATCATACGGCAGGTGCGACGCCGTATGGAGCGGTTCGTGCCGGGGATTATAGACTGATCGAGTTTTATGAGGATAATCGTCTCGAGCTATACGACCTCAAGAAAGACATCGGTGAGAAGACGGATCTTTCGAAAGCTATGCCGGACAAGACGGCTGAGCTCGCAGCCATGCTGAGGGATTGGCGCACATCAGTAAATGCGCAGATGCCGACACCGAATCCTGACTATGATCCCGCAAAAGCGAGCGGAAAGGGAAAGAAGAAAGGAAAAGGTGGCGAGGCTGAGAGCCTTCAAGTGGAAGAATGACAGAAAACGGCCGAAGTCTCAGATTGGTAATCGATCGGGAAAGGCCGGGAGCCGGATCCTTACGAAAGAAAAAGAATGCGAGATGTGTCTGAAACTGGCTTGTGCGGCAACGGCAATAGCGCCGGCGACAATGCCGTCGGCGAAAGCAGCGGAATCCGATACGATCGCTGGACGAATGGAAGCAAATACTCTCAGGGTGGGAAAATGGTAAAAAGCCGAACATCCCTATGCCAGCGGGCGTTGCCGGCGGGGACGATGAGTCCGACGATGACACATCAGGCAATAAGAAGGATAAAAAAAGAAGTAACCGACACATCAATTTCCGGGAGACTGCAACTTATGAACAATATGAAAAAACGGATCTTTTCCATGCTGCCGCTGGCGCTGCCGGTCGCGCTATCTGCCGCCGATGCGCCGAAGCCCGCCGCCCAACCCAACATCCTGTGGCTGGTGGCGGAAGATGCGAATATAAAATGGTTCGGCTGTTATGGCAGCGACCAGGCAACGACGCCGAACATTGACAA
>JBAXDG010000027.1:0-18980 GCA_037141075.1 Kiritimatiellales bacterium | reverse complement strand
GCTCAAGGCGGGCGCTGTCGGCCAGAACATGGTTCGGGAAACGTCCCAGCAGTTCATGCAGCGCCTTTGTCGAGTCGCTGTTCATGCTGCGTTCCAGATAGATTGCGGCCAGATCAATCAGGTTTTGCGGGGCGCTTTCGTCGTCGGGAAACTGCTTGCGGAACGCTTCAAATGTTTTCTGCGCGGACTTTAAGTCCCCGGCGGCCTGCTCGGCGCGGCCTTTCAGGCGCAATGCGGCAGGGGTATAGGCACTGTCTTTGGGTAGATTTTCCAAACCTTGGAGGACGGCGCTGAAATTACCGGCTTCAAAAACTGCGCGGGCCCGCCAGTAGGCGAAAGCATCTTGCTGAGGCAGCGTGGAGGACTCGTCGGCCAGAATCACGGCTTTGTCGAATTTGCGCTCACCGGTCAGTGCGCGAACCAGAAGGATCGTCAGCGTCGCCTCATCGCTCGGCGTGCGTTTTGTGCTGAGCGCTTCCCAGATCTGCTGCTCGGCCAGCGGATAAAGCTCATCCTCCAGCGCGGCTTCAATTTGACGGGTTGGAAGCAGCTCCTGCGCAAACAGCGCAGGCGCAAGCAGAAGCAGAAACATTCCGACCTTGGAAACCCGTAAATTCATTGGCGCGGAGTATCACGTTTCCAGCCGCCTTCTTCCAGCCTTTTTCTGTGAGGGAAGCAGGGTTTGAATTTGACAGAAAAGAAGATGCAGTTAGGCTCGCCACCAAGTATGCATGAACTGAAATCAATCCTGCTGGTTGCGCTGGGTGGCGCACTCGGTTCGGTGGTGCGCTATAAGCTTTCCGGCTGGGTGTTTCATCACACCACCGGCTGGCAGTTTCCGGCGGGCACCTTCGTCGTGAATGTCATCGGATGCCTCGTCATCGGTGTGCTGGCCGGATTCGCCGTTAAAGAGGACTTCTTTTCAGCCGAAACCCGCATATTCCTTTTCTCCGGCATCATGGGCGGCTTCACGACCTTTTCGGCCTTCGGCCTCGAAACCTTCTACCTGCTGCGTCGCGGCGAACTTCTGGCGGCGGGAAGCAACGTCGTACTCAGCGTCGTCGTCGGCCTGATCGCCCTCTGGATAGGCTTTATCTGCGTTCCGCACAGCGGCGGCGGATTTTCAAAGCATCCTGCTCTGGCGGACACGCCGAAAAACGGTTAACGCACCTTTCACCAACCCGTCGGCCGCAGGATGCCGAGCTGGTCGGCGGTTTGGCTGGTTAAAATTTGGCTCCCTTTGGCGGGATGAGGCGAGAAGTCCACAGATTCAGGACGGGCAGCCCGTTATTAGTCTGCATGATGCTGCCGGCAGGTCTCCATGTTTCAAATGGGATGTCCATTGTCGTTTTCATGGATTTTCGCTTAAACAAGGGCAAGGACGCAGTTATAGATTTCCGCGTTTCAGTTGCTGGCGCTACAGCAAATTCTTGAATTCCGGAAAGGGAGTTCGCATAGAGGTTCAGTGCGCAGGTTGCATGGTTTTTTTCAACCTTTTGGATGATTATTTCTGCGGATCGGCCAACCCGTACGTTTCCATCAATGTAAACAACTTTGATAATCCCGTTTGTGTCCGCTTTTACTTCGTAGGTTTCGTGTGCGGGAATTTTTTTGGTCTGGTCGTTAACAGCGGTTTTGCCGAGAGCGGCATAGACAACAGGGAACTCCGTGAGGACGGCCTTCGGGTTTTTTAACAGGGCCTCGATTTCATCATGCGAAAACTGATGAGGTTGACTTTGTTTTACCTGTTCAGCCGGAATCTCGATCCAGAGAGCCTGAAACGCATATTTTTCCGGATGCTGCTTAGGGGTGCAGGGGCCGGTGGTTGAGCATCCGGTGATGAAGAGGAAAGTTGTCAGGATGCTGAAGAGCATTATTTTTTTCATAGCAGGTTCCCTTTCGAGTTTTTTGTTTTTAGTAGATGCGGGTTATTGCCGATCAGCGCCGGGAACGACGTTGCAGCATTTGCTCTCCGGACACTTCGCCCGACGGTTCGCCGAAGTTATGGGAAATTCCAATAAACACCATCTGATCGCGATATCCTCCGGAATTGTGATCGGGATCCGGACTTGCTTCAAAGAATTCGCCCCGACCCAGCAGTTGCCAGTTTTCGAAGATCCGGTAGCGGAACCCAGCGGCGGCAAAGTAGGTCGGGCTGTCTGCGGTCGGCATCTGCCATTCGTGTCCGTATGAAGCCTGCATTTCAAAGAAGAGGCGTTCGGTGATGTTGAAGCCGCTGTAGAGTCCCAGCGTGTGCGACTGGTATCTGTCGGGGTTGAAATAGCCGTGATCGTACTGCTCCGCCCACGTGGAGTAATAATAGTTGTAATAGAGCTTCACGTACGGTTTCTGCCAGACTCGCAATTCCGCCTTACCTAGAAACGACTTTTGTTCATTCCCGTCCGAGTAGTCGCTGTATTTGCCTTTGCCGGAGAACAGTAGGTAACGGTTTGGAAGGAAATCCGCCGAAACGGATCCGCTGTCCATCACGATATGGTTGGTCGCTGCTTGTTGTCCTTCATAGGTTTCCCGGTTGTAGGCAAAGTCGAATCGCCAGAGATCGCTTGGACGCAGAGTCAGCCAGTTGTCGGCGGTCAGCGGTGTAAAATCGGCATAGTCAAAATCGTTTGCGTACCAGAACGAATTGAGTTCAACGAGGTCGTTAAATTTATGTCCGCCGCCAATCCCGGCGCGGTTGACGTTCATGTCGGGATTGTCACGGTCTCTGAACCGGCGCCAGTCGTACATCGCCTCCAGAGTGGTGACCTTATCAAGGTGGAATCCGGCGCGCAGACCGTGCTGTTGAGTGGAGTTACCGTATTTATCTTCCCGGTAGCGGTTTTCCTGAGTTATCACCGGCTCCTGAGCGTATTCTATTTCTCTATGAAGTTGCTGCCCGGCATGGCGTTCAGGATAGGCGGCAAACAGTTCACCCAGAGTTTGATTGGCCTGATCTTCACGTCCGTCCCAATGCTGGGCGAAAGCCAGTCCTTCCAATGCGTCGGGGTTCCCCGGAAATTCCTTGAGAATGGCCAGATATAAATCCCGTCCCTGACGGTGATATCCCTGCCAGACCCGGCAGCGGGCGATACCGTTCAGAGCCTCTACGTTGTGCGGGTCTATGGCGGTGACCTGTTGGAAAAGACAAATCGCCTCTTCGAGCCGGTCGATCCGGCTGAGGGCGTCGGCTTTTCCATTCAGCGCCTCGGTGTTGGCGGGTTGAGCCGCCAGCACGAGGTTATATTCTGTCACGGCGGCTCTTGGACGATCCGACCACCGGAGCGCGCGTCCTAGACCCAATCGTGAGCGAATGTCCTGCGGGTTTTGCTTCAACGCATCGCGGAAAATCGGTTCAGCTTCTTTGGCCTGACCGTTCCAGCAATACTGATCTCCAAGGTCTGCCAGAAATTCATATTGTTTTTCCGGATGCTGTTTCCGCACCGCCTCGAAAAGCCGTATCGCTTCCGCATGCCGGTCCGCATAGGTCTGAACCCGGGCCATTTCGATGATCAGCCCCGGATCGCGCCAGAGCCAGGATTCTATTTCCGTGTAGATTTCGAGGGCGGCGGGGTATTGCTTCTGTTCCACCAGAAGCCGGGCCTGCCCCAGGCGCAAGACTGGATCGAGGGTCTGCCCGTAAGTCCAGCCCGTCAGCCAAAGGATGATACCCGCCGTAGCGCCGAAGAGATATTTTTTCATGAGTCCGCCCGTGTTGTCATAACCCATTCCTTGGATCCGGCCAGTTCGTCGCGAATGGCGATCACCTGCACGATGTTTTTATAAATGGAGTAGAAAAAGGTGGCGGCGCCGTACAGGAGATAACGCAGTGGGGAATAGCGCGGAACAGAATGGATCCACGCGGCAATCATTTCATAGGGACCGCTCAGCATGGTAAAACCCACGGCGAATAAAACATAAGGAGTAACAGGCAGTTCAATCTGACCGCGGTACAGCCAATAGGCCGCAAGGATCGGGAAAAGAAGATGACTGACCAGATCGTAAAAAACTCGCCACAGCAAAAGAGTCGTCCAAATAAATTTCTTTCGCAGGTTGAGATGCTGGCTTTGCCATACGGCCTTTTGATAGACCACGGAACACTGGTACCAGCCCTGAGACCAGCGCTTACGTTGAAACCACAGACCGGTCCAGGTGGTCGGCGCTTCCTCTGAGGATAAAATGCTGCGGTCGTGAATGAAACGATATCCGGCCAGCGTGGCTCGCAGTGTTGCATCAATGTCTTCTGTCAGGCGGTCATTACGGAAACGAATGGTTTTCAGCACGGAGGCGCGCCAGTACCCGTTCGAGCCGCCGAAGAGAGCGGTACGGAAAAGCCGGAACTTGGCAAAATGGCTGACTCCATAAATGGCTTGGAATTCGACAGAAACCAGCGCGGAGACTAGACTGGAGCTTCCGTTGCGAATAACACAGCGTCCTTGAACAACATCGAACCCGTCTTCCAGCCAGCGCCAGGCGCGCGCTAGGCAGTCCTGTGCCACAAGATGATCGGCATCCAGCAGGACAATCATCTCGCCAGAGGCAATATCCAGCGCGTAATTCTGGTTCTGGCTTTTACTGCGGCTTCCATAGGCGTTGGCCAAAATCAGTTCCGGATGGATTTTCACCATTTCGTGCAGGCGCTTTTCCAATTCCATCATCTGCGGGGTGTTATAGGCCAGAATGACTTCAATGCCGCCGTTTGGCCTCTTCACGTTTTGAAGAAGATTAAGCAGGGTCGCCTCAATCACCGTGACTTCGTTGGGTAGATAGGCGCTGACAATGAAAGTGGTTCGGGGTACCGGGGTGACTGGCTCAGCCGACCGCTTATCCCAGATGGACGGAATCAGTGTGGCGGTGGTCTGCAAATAACTCATGGCCGACTGGAAAACGAATAGGGTCACGATGAAGAAATAACCCCAACGCAGAAAGCCCGGCCACTCCTGAGCGATTGCCCAAAACAAAATAACCGGCAGAATAAAGAAGACCAAAAAAAACTCGCCGAGCCGCCCCCATTCCATTTTTTTCGTCTGGGAGCTCATTTGTTTTCCGCTCCTTCCTTGGGGTCAAGCAACGCGATCATTTCTTCTTCCAGGCCAACATGTCGACGTTCGTCTGACGACATGGCTCGGAACAGAGCTCTTCCTTTCTCGTCCGGGAAATTTTGACTAAGATCGGCATAAACATCCGCTGCATTTAAATCCAACGCCCGGAGTTGGCGGATACGGGAGAGAAGTTCAGTCTTATTCATGGGTCAACTCTCCTTGATCCAGTTGCGTTAACCAGTTCCTGATATTTTGCTCATGCCGCAAAGTATCCCGCTGGAGAATTTCAAGAATTTGAAAAATTCGTTTTCGAGCTGGTTCCGGAAGGTCGGCCGGAGGCGTGGATTCCAGACACAACCGGGAAAGGCTGTTCGCCAACTTCTCCTCCATTTCCAGCCCGCGTTGCAATCTGTCCAGACACTCGTCTTGAGAAAACATGAAGAACTCCTTCCCAGATTTTATAACCTTGCTGTGCTCGGAGCATAACACGACCAAAACTAGACGCCAGAAAATCGTTCTGGCAAATCCCTATTTTCTCAGCATCCCGGCCAGATATTTACCGGTGTAGGATTCGGGCGTCTTTGCGACTTTTTCCGGAGTTCCGGCGACTACAATTTTGCCGCCGCGCTCGCCGCCCTCAGGGCCGAGGTCGATCAGCCAGTCGGCGCGTTTGATGACGTCGAGGTTATGTTCAATCACCAGCACGGTGTTGCCGCCGGCGCGCAACGTTTCCAATACCTGGATGAGTTTATGGACGTCGGCGAAGTGCAGGCCGGTGGTCGGTTCGTCGAGGATGTAGAGTGTTCGGCCGGTCGCTTTTTTGCTCAGTTCCGCTGACAGCTTGATGCGCTGGGCTTCGCCGCCGGAAAGCGTGGTGGCGGACTGGCCGAGGCAGAGATAGCCGAGGCCGACTTCGCGGAGCGTGCGCAGCTTGCGTTCGACGCCGGGGATGGCGGCGAAGAAGTCGCACGCTTCATTGATGGTCATCGCGAGCACTTCAGCAATGTTTTTCCCGCCGTAATGAACCTCAAGCGTTTCGCGGTTGTAGCGTTTGCCTGCGCACTGCGGGCAGGTGACATAGACGTCCGGCAGAAAGTGCATTTCGATTTTCAGCAGACCGTCGCCTTGGCAGTGCTCGCACCGTCCGCCTTTGACATTAAAGCTGAAACGCCCCGGCCCGTAGCCGCGCACTTTGGAGGCGGGCAGTTGCGTAAAGAGGTCGCGGATGATGGAGAATGCGCCGGTATAGGTGACCGGATTGCTGCGCGGTGTGCGGCCGATCGGCGACTGATCGATGACAATCACCTTATCGATCTGTTCAACGCCGAGAAGGTCCTTGTGTTTGCCGGGACGCTCTTTGGAACCGAAGAAGCGACGGTAAAGAGCGCGGCGCAATACGTCGTCGACCAGCGTGCTTTTTCCGGAGCCGGAGACGCCGGTAACGCAAGTGAGCAGGCCGAGCGGAATTTTGACATTGATATTCTTGAGGTTGTTTTCCGTCGCGCCGCGAATCTCGATGAACCCGGCGGCGGCTTTGTTTCGTTCGGCTGGCAGTTCAATTTCAATTTCACGCCGCATATACTGTGCGGTGAGCGAGTCTTTGGCTTTGAGCAGTTGCGCGGGTGTTCCGGCAAAAACAATTTCGCCGCCGTGAACGCCGGCGCCAGGGCCGAGATCGATCACGTAGTCGGCTTCGCGGATGGTCTGTTCGTCGTGTTCGACGACGACGACCGTGTTACCGAGGTCGCGAAGCTCTTTGAGCGTGGCGAGCAGACGGTCGTTATCGCGCTGGTGCAGGCCGATGCTTGGCTCGTCGAGAACGTAAAGTACGCCGGTCAGGCGCGAGCCGATCTGTGTGGCGAGCCTGATGCGCTGCGCTTCGCCGCCGGAGAGCGTGCCGCTTTCACGGTCGAGCGTGAGGTAGTCGAGGCCGACATCCATCATAAAGCCGAGGCGCGCCTGAATTTCCTTCAGGATGTCGCGGGCGATCTGTGTTTCCTCTTTCGTGAGTTCCAGTGTTTGGAAAAATTTCTGCGCCTGTTCGATGGAGAGCGTGCAGATTTCGTAAATGTTTTTTCCGCCGACGGTGCAGGCGAGGGTTTCAGGACGCAGGCGTGCGCCGTCACAGGCGGTGCAGCGCTGATTACCCATGTAGGCGCGCAGCCGTTCCTGATTAAATTCGCTTTCGGATTCGGTGTAGCTCCGCTGGAGATTCGGGATGAGCCCTTCAAACGGTTTATGCACTTTGTGGCGGCGCAGGTAGTAGCTGATCGGTTCGTCACCGGAGCCGTAGAAGAGAATTTTTTTGAAGGAGGCGGGCAGTTCGTTGAACGGCGTGTTAAGCGAAATGCCGTAATGGTCGGCGACGGCGTGCAGAAGTTTTTTGTAATAGATGATGGCGCGGCGTCCGCCGCGTCGCCACGGATGGATGCTTTCTTCGAGGGGCAATGTTTCGTCGGGGACGACCAGCTCTTCGTCGAAGGTGAGCATGTTGCCGAGTCCGTGACAGGTCGGACATGCGCCGTAGGGACTGTTGAATGAAAAGTGTTTCGGCGTGAAGGTTTCGAAGCTGATATTGCAGTCGAGGCAGGCATTCTTTTCTGAATAGAGCCGATCGGTCCATTTCTCGCCGTTCTGAATCATCGCAATCATCAGTCCTTCGCCGGTGGCGAGCGCCAGCTCGACAGAGTCGTTGATCCGGCTGCGGGTGGCGGGGTCGATCATCAGCCGGTCGATGACGGCTTCAATGGTGTGCTTTTTGTTTTTATCGAGATCGGGGATGGCATCCAGTTCACAGAGTTCGCCGTTGACGCGGACTCGGACGAAGCCCTGCCGCCGGATGGAGGCGAAGACCTCTTCGTGCTTTCCTTTACGACCGCGCACCAGCGGCGCGAGCAGCATGACTTTGGTTTTTTCCGGAATCTGCAAAAGCTGCTCGGTGATATTCTCGGCGCTCTGCCGCTGAATCGGTTTGCCGCAGGACGGGCAATGGACTTTTCCAATGCTTGGAAAAAGCAGGCGGAGGTAGTCGTGGATTTCGGTGGTGGTGGCGACGATCGAGCGCGGATTGGAGCCCGCCGTACGCTGTTCAATCGAAATGGCGGGCGAAAGGCCTTCGATGGTGTCCACGTCCGGCTTTTGCATCTGCTCGAGAAACTGGCGGGCGTAGGCGGAGAGGCTTTCGACATATTTGCGCTGGCCTTCGGCGTAAAGCGTGTCGAAGGCGAGCGACGACTTTCCCGAGCCGCTCAGTCCGGTGATGACGGTGAGTTTGTTGCGCGGGATACGCACCGTGATGTTTTTGAGGTTGTGCTCCCGCGCTCCGCTGACAGTGATCCACTGAGTGTTCATGCGACTTGATTTTCCTGAGTCTGTAACAGCGTCCGACTTTAACACAGGCGGATGCTGTTTGGGAAATTTTTATAACCAACTTGCATTAATCCGGCTTCTGGAGGCATAAGTGACGGGTCTGCGTTTGATAAAAGCGCGACAAGTAAAAGGGCTCAATATGCGTATTACAGTGTGCGTGACGGGGATTTTCTTAATGGTCGCGGCGGCGGTTGCGCAGGATGACGGCATGACCGCCGCCGTGGTTGCGCAGGATGCCGATATGGCGGCTGAGGAGGCTGGTAATGCTATTGCCACTAAAATCCGGGCGTTGCAGAAACATGTCGCGATTGGCTCGGTTCGAGTCAAAGATGTTAAAAACGGGAAGACTAACGCGAAGGCCAAAATGGTTACAATCGCTACAGAACAGGATCAGGATGATCCCTTTGTCGGCACCCTGCGGTTTACTATCGAGATGACCGACGGCACCAATGTCTGGTATGGTCAGGAGCAGCTGGCCCAGGTGAAGTGGACCAGGATAACATCCAAAGGGGAGGATACGGGCAGGATTGATTATACCGGTGAGGACACCTGGACTTTTAAAATACCGTTCGGCAAGGGCACGGAGATTGTACGGCCGGATGTCACAGCCTATGCCGCCGAATACGGATTTGTGGTCAGCAATAAGATGGCCAACAGTAAGGCGATCAGCAATCAGTTTGTCGTCGTTGCGGCAAAATGCAAAGAGGTGGCAGGCGGGGATGAGATCACGGCACGCAATCAGGACTCTGAAAACGTTCTCACCGTCAGATCGACGGGGCGGGCGCTGAAAGAGGGCGAAGGGGAGGATAAGGAGGAGGGGAATAAGGACGACGAATAGCCCGGATTTTCCTAGGCCTGTAACAACGGCCGACGTTGGAGCCGGCGGATTCCGTCGTGGGATTCTTATAACCAATCTTGCTTAATCCGGCTTCTGGGGTTATAAAAGAAGAATTGTATTTGTTAAGCGGTGCGACAAGTGAAAGGGCTCGATATGCGTATTACAACAAGTGTGGTGGGAATTCTCCTGATAGCCGCTGTTGCGGTCGCGCAGGATGACAGCAATGCTGTTGCCGCCGCCGCTCAGAATGACGACATAGCCGCCGAATCGGTTGCGCAGGATGGTAGCAATGCCGTTGCCGCGGTTGCCGTTGCAATGGATGATGCTGCTGTTGCCGAGCAAGTCAAAGCGCTGCAAAAACATCTCGTTATCGCCGCATTCTCCGACAAAGTGTCCCAAAATAAGAAGACTGGTGCAAAGACCAAGGTGATTACAATCCGTACAGAACAGGATCAGGACGATCCCTTTGTCGGTACCCTGCGACTCACTGTTGAGATGCTGGACGGCACCAATATGTGGTATGGCCAGCAGCAGGCGGTGCAGGAGAAAAAGAAACTACTATCCTCCACTGAGAGAAAAGCAGAAGAGAAGGCGAAAGCAGCAAAGAAAAAAGCCAGCGCCAAAAAGGGCGCAGGAACCAAAGGGGGCGCAGGAGCCAAAGGGGGCGCAGGAGCCAAAGCGGAAAAGATAGAAGCCGCAGAGACAAAAGCCGCGGAGACAGAAGCTGTCGAGACAGAAGCCGCGGAGACAAAAGCGGTGGAGACAAAAGCGGTGGAGATAAAGGCCGCGGAGATTGATTATACCGGCGAGGATGTCTGGAATTTCAGAGTACCGATGGGTAAGGATGGGGAACTCGTACGGCCGGAGGTCAAAGCCTATGCCGTTGAATACGGATTTGTGGCCAATAGGAAGCTGGCCGACGGCGCTACTGGCAGCAATCAGTTTGTCGTTGTTGTTTCTAAATACAATAAGGCGGCAAGCGCGGAGGAGATCATGGAGCGCAATCATGACTCTAAAGTTTTCAAGGTCAAAATGACGGGCAGGGCACTGAAACAGGGCGAAGGAGTAGATGAGGGTGGCGACGGCGGCGGCGCCTAGCCTGTAATTACGCGGGTATTTTTTATGAAATCAACATACATACAATTAATGAAAAAACCGGTCGTCGGCAGTGTGCTGACCGTGGCAGCGGGTATTTCCTTCTTTTTTAACTGCATGCTGATGCCGCTGGTGGGTCGGGCAGGATCCAGTTCTCCTAATGCGGATAAAAACCAGCTGGGGTTTATGGCAGTTCTCGGACTGACCTTTACGCTGGCGGCGCTGGCGACGTGGTCGAAAATGATGCGTCGTTCGGAAGACAAGAGCCCGCTTCCCTATTGGTCGCTCGGGCTGTGCGCGATCTGCGCTGTTCTTTGCATTCTGCTCCTAACCGGCCGGTTGGCGATATAAAACAGGGTCGGCGTTCACAAAAAAAAGCGCTCCATCCGGAGCGCCTTTTTTGTTGTTACATCCGGCATTAGCGCCGTTTTCTGCGGCTGAAAAGCCACGTTATCCCGCCACCGAGAACCAGCAGAAGATCCGTCGCCGGCTCGGGAATATTAACCGGAGCGCTCCAGCCGACTGTGGTGGCGCTTGTTGGATCGGCTCCACCACCGATATCAGCGGTCAGGTTATTGTGGTCGGTTGCGTTGGCGATGCTGGCGAGCCCTATCGACCAGGTCTGCCCCTCTGCCAGAGCGGTGTAATTGGTGAGGTAGCTCCACGAAATCGCATAATCAACGAAGGTTGTGGTGCCGAAGTTGGTGGTGGCCTGCCCATCGTCCGTGCGCACATAGCCGTCTTTTGTGCGTCCGGAACCGTTGATATCATTGGCCCCTTTCTGTCCGGCATTCGTGTCGATGTCGTCGAAATTGACGCCGTTCCAGGTGTTATCCTTAGTGCTAAGAATCATCATTTCTAATCCGTGCGCGAGCGGGTCGTTGGATTTGCTGTCCCAGGCAAAGGCATAATCCGGCAGTACACCGTTCGTATTGCTTCCCTTGGAGGCTGGATAGTTGTAGCCGGCAACATTAATCATCACAAAGTGGGAGTCTCTGAATGTGGTGCTGGTTACGGTGGCCACATCAACCCGGAAGCGGAAAAACACATACGTTCCGTTATCTGCCCAGTAAGCGCCGGGATTAGACGAGTCGCCCACAAAATCATGTTCATCCCTTGCGCCTGCCGGATCATTCAGCCCCGGAAGAGCCGTCCATGAAGTGGTCCAGTTGGTATAGGTCCCGATCTGATTAACGAGCGTACTGAAGCCGGTTGTCGCGGCTAAGCACACCAGAATAGAAACAACTAATATACGCATGACGAACGCCTCTTTTAATCCTCTCGTTTTATATCAATTAAGAGATGGAATGACGATCTCAACATGCGGGCATTTTCGTAATGGATACTATTACATGCACGCTTTATAGAGTGCCCAGGCGGCGAGAGTTTTGGCATCATCTACCTTGCCGGCGCGGATCATGGAATCCATTTCCTGTTCGGTGACGAGGACGGTCTCAATATTTTCATCCTGGTCGAAATCGGTTTCGCCCGGCTCATGGACATCGGCAGAAAAGATGTCGATTCGTTCGGTGCAGTAGCCGACCGATGGATAAATTGGGGCGAGAAAGCGGATCGAATCAGGTGTGTAGCCGTTGAGTTTGTGCACGGCGGCGGACGAAGACAGAAGTCAGGGGAGATTCTCTCATTGCAACTGTCATAAAAGATGAGGGCAACCCACAAGACGGACTCTTAGCTTGACCGTGAACAGGGCGCTCTTCTATGGTGTCGGCATGAAATCCGTAAAATTCCTTCTGTTTCCGGTGCTTGCACTGATTCTTTCCGGCTGTGCGGGTTACCGCGTCGGCAGTACGCTTGATAAATCAATCAAGACGGTGAGTTTGACGGTCATTAACAAAACAGATGAGCCCTCCGTAGAAGTGGCCGTGATGAAGGCGTTGCGCGCCGAACTGCAGATGGACGGACGGCTTGAAGTTCGCTCGCAGAACGAGGCGGATGTTGTGCTCAGTGTGACGCTCACCCGATTCAACTTAGATGCGCTGTCATATGTCCGCAATCAGGACTCGCTGGCTGCAGAATACCGCCTGACGATGACCGCTTCGGCGGTGCTCAGTGATGCCGAGACGGGGAAAGTGATCTTGGAGAATCCAGTGGTGCTGGGCGAATCCGAGTTTCCTTATGGTGCCGACCTGACGTCCGCTAAGCGCAGCGCGCTGCCGGAGGCGGCGGGCGATCTGGCGCGCAAGGTGGTTAGCACAGTGGTTACAGCTTGGTGATTTTTTTGGAGTGCTCCGGCAAACAAAGTGCGACGGAGCTCTAAAAGCGGACTCGCACTCCGCTTGCGTCCGCACTCCAAACCGAAACGAAAAAAGCCGTCCGGTGAAGGACGGCTTTTTTGTTTTTCCAATCTTCGCCAGCCGCTTGCTTGCGCAAGCGAGTGACGCGGGAAAAACTATTTTGCCAGCTTGCGCAGGGCGGCCACAGCACGCTTTTTACGGCGAATGGCGGTGTTTTTCTTGATGACGCCGCGTTTGACGGCTTTATCAAGCACCGAGCTGTACTCGCGCACAGCCTGCTCAGACGTTTCAGCAACGCCTGCGGTCAGCACTTCGCGCGTTTTGCGGCGGACAGTTTTGACTTTCGTCTTTACCGTCGCGTTGCCAACGCGCTGCTTTTCAGACGAGCGCATTCTTTTTTTGGCACTTTTAATATTCGGCATGGTTTAAACCTCTATTTAATTTAGTCTCTATCGCTGCTTCTGCGGCGGTCGCTGCTGCGGCTGTCGCTGCTGCCCATGCGACTCTCGCTGTCGCGGCGGTCGCTGCTGGACATGCGGCTGTCGCGCGCTGCACGGGAACGGGCGCGAGCCTGTTTTTTGCGGCGTTTGTCGCCCGGCTTTTCAAAGCACTTACGTCCGCGCATATCTTTCAGGATTCCTTCGCGGTCGAGCAGTTTCTTTAGACGACGGAGTCCCTTTTCGACAGGTTCGCCGCGGCGGAGTTTTACTTCACAAGATGTACTGGCCATATTTTTAACACCCCCTTAAATCGGGTAGGATTTTCTTCATAAAGGCGGAGAAACTAGGTGATGGCCGCCGTTTTGTCAAATGATAATGCCGCTAGTCTCTATGGCGGAAGGAAATGCGGCCTTTGGTCAGGTCGTAGGGGGAGATTTCAACGGTGACCCGGTCGCCAATGGCGATTCGGATGAAATGTTTGCGCATTTTTCCGGAGATGTGCGCGAGGACGGTATGTCCGTTTGACAGCTTCACGTTATACATCGTGGCGGGCAGCACCTTTTCTACAACGCCCTCAAGTTCAATAACATCATCTTTGGCCATGCGATCTCCAGTCCGGTTTCGTTTTTGGTGCGCCGATGCTACACGCGAACCCCGCCATTGCAAGAAGGCAATTGAAAAGAGTTGCCGCGAAAACTTGAGTGCGGGCCGCGTGCAGGGCATATTCCTGCGCTCCAAACTCTGGAACGCTTGAACAAGGAAACACACATGGACGCATTAAAAAAATCGACTGTTTTTAAAGGGCCTCAAGGGCCGGTTGTGCTGGTCATCATGGACGGCGTCGGTATCGGCAAATATAAAGAGGGCGACTTCGTTCTCTCAGCCAGCACACCCAATCTGGACTGGCTGATGAAAAACGGCGTATCGACACAGCTCATGGCCCACGGCACCGCGGTCGGCCTGCCGAGCGACGACGATATGGGCAACAGCGAAGTCGGCCACAACGCTATCGGCTGCGGGCGCGTGTTTCACCAAGGTGCGGCGCTTGTTAACGAAGCCATTGCCTCCGGCTCGATGTTCAAAGGTAAAACGTGGAAAGACCTCATCGCCAACGTCAAAGCCAACGGCTCGACGCTTCATTTTATCGGCCTCTTCTCGGACGGCAACGTCCACAGTCACCTCGACCACCTCAAAGCGATGCTCAATCAGGCTAAGGCCGAGGGCGTTAAAACCGCGCGCATTCATCCGCTGATCGATGGCCGCGATGTGCCGCCAACCTCCGCGCTCGAATACGTCGAACCCTTCGAAGCTTTTCTGGCGCAGCTCAACGCGGACGGCACGGTCGATTACGCCATTGCCTCTGGCGGCGGACGCATGAACATCACCATGGACCGCTATAACGCCGACTGGAGCATGGTTAAACGCGGCTGGGACACTCACGTGAAGGGCAAGGGACGTCTTTTTGCCTCGATGAAGCAGGCGATTGAAACGTTCCGCGCCGAAAAGCCCGGCATTCTCGACCAGGATCTTCCGCCGTTCGTGATCGAGCGCAACGGTAAAGCCATCGGCCCGGTTGTAGATGGCGACAGTGTCGTCTTCTTCAACTTCCGCGGCGACCGCGCGCTCGAAATCACGAAAGCGTTCGAAGCCGACGAACTCAAAGAATTTGACCGCGGCCCCAAGCCGAAAGTGAACTACGCCGGCATGATGCAGTACGACGGTGACCTTCAAATTCCGCGCAACTATCTCGTCACGCCGCCCGCCATCGACCGTACGATGGGCGAATACCTTGCCGCGACCGGCGTGTACCAGCTGGCCATCAGCGAAACGCAGAAGTACGGCCACGTCACTTATTTCTTCAACGGCAACCGCGCCGAAAAATTCAACGAGGCGCTCGAAGACTATATCGAAATCAAGTCCGACGTCTGTCCGTTCGAAGAAAAGCCGCGCATGAAGGCCGACGAAATCACCGCCGCCGTGGTAAAGGCCATTGAAAGCGGTAAATATCAGTTTATCCGCCTCAACTATCCTAACGGCGACATGGTCGGCCATACCGGCATCTTCCCCGCTGTCACCATCGCGGTCGAAGCGGTGGACGAAGGTCTCGGTAAGCTGAAAGCCGCCGTTGAAAAGGCCAAAGGCATCATGGTGATCAGCGCCGACCACGGGAATGCTGACGACATGTATGAGCACGACAAAACCGGCGCGGTGAAATACGGCAAGGACGGAAAGCCGAACGCTAAAACCGCACATTCGCTTAATCCCGTTCCGGCGATCGTTTACGATCCGTCCGGCGTTTCCAACGCACGGCTATCGGCGGCGAAAGGACTGGGAATCAGCAGTCTGGCGGGCACCTGCATCAAGATGCTCGGCTACGAGCCGCCAGCCGATTATACGCCCTCAATCGTTGACGTCGGCTAGGCGTTCCAGACATCGGAAGTTTTGGACGTTCGTTTTCCAAACCTTGGAAAACGGGCTCTTCCCTCTCGACGGAGAGAGAGATGAAAAGGTATCTTCCCGTCATGCGCAGATTTTCTTCAAAATACATTTCGGTATTTCTTTTCCTTGCCGTTTTTACAGCCTCGGCCCGGACAGTTAATCTGACGCCGCAAGAGAAGGCGTGGCTGGACGAACGCGGCGGAGTGATTCGGTTTGCCAGTGCGCAAAATTATCCGCCATTTGAATTTACCGGCGAGAACGGTGAGTCGCTGGGTATGGTCGTTGAACTCGTAAAGAGGCTGGCTGCGGAGGCCGGATTCAAGGCTGAGTTTTTCCATATGACGGCTGAGGAGGCCCGTGAAGCGGTGCTGTCCGAGAGATACGATGCCGTCACCTGTCTATTTTACAGTAAAGAGAGAGAAAAAGAGTTTGGATTCACGCCGGTTATTTTCCAAGTTCCCGCCTCGATTTTTGTCCCGGCTTCCTGCGATAACATCAAAACTTTTGACGATCTGGATGGCAAGACCATCGCCGCGCCCGAACTGCGTTACGGGGAAGAGTTTATCCGCCAGCGGGGGCTTGAATGCCATTTACTGCTGACTCCCGGTTATAAGGAGGCCATTAGAGCGGTTGTAAAGGATCGAGCCGATGCGCTGATCGGTGAAGATCAGGTGGTTTATCATTATCTCTATCAGAACGGTTGGGCAGAGCGGGTTAAAAAAGTGGGTCTCCCTCTTTATACGGGACAGGGTTGCATGGCGGTGGCGGCAACCAATCAGGTTCTGCTCTCTATTTTAACAAAAGCCGTTGAGCAGGCCCGTGACACCGGTGTGATCGGGCCGATCAAACATCAGTGGTTCTGGATGGAATACACCTCAACCGGTTTCCAGATTTTCCGGTACATCCGTTACGGCATCATCGGCGCAGGCATTCTGCTGATAGCGGTGCTGCTGTTCTGGATATGGAATATCCGGCTTTCAAAGCGTGTAATTGAAAAGACAGGTCAGTTGCGCAATAGCGAGGAACGGCTGCGCACGATTTTCCAGAACTCTCCCGATGCCATTTTGGTTGAGGATGATAACGGAACGATTCTGGACGCCAATCCGGCGGCCTGCGCTTTTCACAAGATGAGTCATAGGGAGCTGGTCGGCCAGAATATGCTCGATTTGGTTCCTTCCGGCCGCCGTGAAGAAGCGAAAAGCGATTTTCGAAAATGGTTTACCGGCGAACTGACCCGCCATGAAGGCCTTTCGCGGAACGGAGCCGGACGCGAGGTGCCGGTCGAAGTGATCGGGGCTCCTCTGCGCTTTAATGGCAAGAGCGCCGTGCTGTTGCTGGCGCGTGACATGACCGAGCGCAAGCAGGCCGAACAGGCGCTTAAAGAGAGTGAAATGCGCTACCGCGGACTGATTGAGGCGCAGAGTAATTTCATCGTTCGTATTGATACAGAAGGCCGCTTCACTTTCGTTAACGAGGCGTTCTGCCGGTTTATAGGCAGCGCATTCGCCGAGCTGATCGGGCGTGACAGCCGTTCTTATATTTATCACGACGATGTCACGGTTCACGACAAAGCAATCGAAGCGCTGGTGGCCCGCCGCGAGCGGGTGGTGACGGTGGAGCACCGGATGCGCGCCCGCACCCGCACCGCCTGGGTGCAGTGGGAGAACATTGCCGTGTTTGACGAATCCGGGCGGGTGGTCGAAATCCAGAGCGTGGGGCACGACATCACCGAGCGCCGCCGCATCTATGAAGCGTTGCAGGAAAGCGAAAAGCGGCTCCGGTTTCTGTTTGAGGAGATCCCGAACATTGCGGTGCAGGGCTATAATGCTTCCTTCGAGGCCATCTTCTGGAACCGCGCCAGCGAAAAGCTCTACAAATATTCCAAAAAAGAGGCGCTCGGGCGGAAAATCGAAGACCTTGTTCTATCGCTCAGCCGGCGCACGGAACTGGCCAAAGCGTTTGATAGATGGGTCAAAACCGGCACGCCGATTCCATCCGGCGAAACGCTGAAACGCGCGGCAGACGGACAACAAGTCCCCGTCTATTCCAGTTGTCTTGCCACGCGCAATCAGCACGGCGAGTGGGATCTGTATATCATCGACATCGACCTCTCCGAGCTCAAACGCGCCAGCGAAGAGCTGGTGAAAGCCAAGGAAGCAGCCGAAAGAGCCAACCGCGCCAAGAGCGAGTTCCTGGCGAATATGAGCCACGAAATCCGCACGCCGATGAACGGTGTCATGGGGATGACTCATCTGCTGCTGGAAACCAAGCTGACCTCCGAGCAGCACGACAACATTAAAACCATTATGGAATCCGCGCAGGAACTGATGAGCATCATTGATGAACTGCTCGACATTTCGCGCATCGAGGCCGGCGAGGTTCGCTTGAATCCAGAACCGTTTAATATGCGGGAAACCGTCGAAAAAGTGGTTCTTCTGTTTGCTGATCGTGTCGGGCGAAAAGGGGTGGATCTTTCCATGACCATTCACGACAGTGTTCCGAAGCAGATGCTCGGCGATTCCGGTCGTGTTCGCCAGATTCTGATCAATCTGGTCGGCAACTCGCTCAAATTCACTCATGCCGGACATATCCATATCCACATGAAGGCGGAGCAGGTTGAAGACGGCTGGAATTTGCTGGCCGAGGTCGAAGACACCGGCATTGGCATGACGCCAGAGCTTCAGAAACGCATTTTTGAAAAATTCACACAGGGAGACACCTCTTCCAAGCGTGAATATGGCGGCACCGGGCTCGGGCTCGCCATCACCCGGCAATTGGTCCGCTTAATGGGCGGCGAAATCACGGTTGCTAGTGAAGTGGACAAAGGCACCACTTTTCAATTCAACCTCAGGCTGGGTTATATAGAGCCCGAGGAATCTGTCGCAACTCTGCCGCCGCAGATTGCCGCCGAAAAAACGAAATTTAGCGCAGACATCCTGCTGGTCGAAGACAATCTGGTGAATCAGAAGGTTGCCACCGCCATGATTAGGAAGCTGGGATGTACCGTAACTGTGGTATCCAATGGCGAACGGGCTTTAGAGCAGATTGCCCTGCATAAATTCGACCTCATCTTCATGGACTGTCAGATGCCCGTCATGGACGGCTTTGAAGCCACCCGTGCCATCCGCCAGATGGCCGGTGATGTCCGTGACATTCCGATTGTCGCCATGACTGCGCACGCCCTCAAGGGAGACCATCAGCACTGCCTGGAAGTCGGCATGAACGACTATCTGGCCAAGCCGGTCCGCCACAGTGCGCTCATCGCCGTGTTAAAGAAGTACTGCGGCTAGGCGCTTGATATTCTTAGCGGGCTCCGTATATTTCCCGACTTACTTTGGAGAGGTGGCAGAGTGGTTTAATGCGCCGGTCTTGAAAACCGGAGAACCGCAAGGTTCCGGGGGTTCGAATCCCTCCCTCTCCGCCAACTATTATTTCTCCGTTGCGAGAACCGTTGCCAGCTTGCATCCCTCAAGATAGCGCGGGATATCCACGTATTCATTCAGGT
>JBAXDG010000026.1:0-19709 GCA_037141075.1 Kiritimatiellales bacterium | reverse complement strand
ATCGGGCCTGCTCCATTCGGATTTCGGCGGGGCAACTGTTTTGACCTCCCAGGGGCTGCACGGTTTGGTTTTGTTCGATGCGAGATTTTTGATTGCGTGTAGCATATGTCCGCTCCTTATAGGTTAGAGTTAAAAAAAACATGGGGCTCTACCTAAAGAGGCGGAATCAACCGGAGGAAACGACACTCACACTATATAGGAAAGGGAACCCGGCCGGGGTGCAACAGGAAGAAACCGACACGAAACGGGATGAAGTGGAATGAAGCGGAATGGGGCAGAATTAACGGGCGTTAAAAAAAGTAATTTTTTCTAAGCCACCGTCGAAAAATCAAACGGGAGGAACGAGTCAGCCAACTGTAGGCCGCCGACTTCAGGAAGAAATGAGCCGAATAGGTTTTTTATTTGGCTCACAAATAAGGCTTTTATTGAGCCGAATACGGGACGCGACGAAACCATGTAATAGAAAATCTACCACGGGCGCGGGCGTAAAATATCAAGATTCAAGAGCCCATGGATTTATTCAGCAGCCCAGTCGCCGCAGAGCAGTTCGGCCTGCTGAAGAATGGTCTGGGTGGCCTTTTCTTGACGGTCGGGCGGATAGCCGTATTTCCGGAGTATCCTTTTAACCATGACCCGGATTTGTGCCTTCACCGCTTCTTTGCGCGTCCAGTCGATTGATACGCTCTTCCGGACTGTCACTACCAAATCGCGAGCGATTTGCTTCAGTGTTTCGTCACCTAGCTCCATGACAGCGCTGTTGTTGGTTTCCAGTGCATCGTAGAACGCAATCTCATCGTTCGTGAGACCGAGTTCTTCTCCACGGTTCATCGCCTCACGGAACTGCTGGGCCATTGCAACCAGTTCCATGATAACTTCAGCGGCCTCAATCGTGCGGTTCTGATACCGCCGGATCGTATCCTCAATCATTTCGGAAAACTGTCGCGACTGAATGAGGTTGGTGCGGGCGCGAAGACGAATCTCGTCCTGCAACAGCTTGCGCAACATTTCCACCGCTAGATTTTTCTGTGGCATGCGGCTGAACTCATCGAGAAACCTATCGTCAAGAATCGAGATGTCCGGACGATCCAGTCCGGCGGCGGTGAAGATATCCACCACCTCATCCGAAGTCACCGAGCGGGAAACCAGTTGCTTGATAGCTTCGTTGATTTTTTCTTTTTCATTCTGCCCGCCGGTGCCGTCTTTCGGATCGAGTTTGGCGAGCTGTGCGGAAACCGCTTGAAAGAATCCTGTGTTATCCCGGATCGCCATAGCCCGCTCATGCGTACCAGCCAAAGCGAAAGCCTGCGAAAGTTGCCGGGTATAGGCGCGCATTCGTTGTGAGCCGTCTTCCTGCTGCAGAACAAACTCTACTGCCTCTGTAAGGCATGTCAGCCGTTGACCCGGCTTGCCCTTGAGATAAAGCTTCCAGTCGAAGCCATGCATGATGCCACAAACCACCTCATACTTTTCGAGCATGATGGCTATCGCCTCAGCCTGATCATAGGTCGGACTCCCCTGGCCGCCGTTGGCTGTGTAATTGGACACCGCCTGCTTCAACTGTTCGGCAATACCCAGATAATCGACCACCAGACCGCCGGGCTTATCTCTGAAAACGCGGTTCACGCGGGCTATCGCCTGCATCAGGCCGTGTCCCTGCATCGGCTTGTCCACATACATCGTATGCAGACAAGGAACGTCAAAGCCGGTCAGCCACATATCGCGCACCAGCACCAGCTTCAGCGGATCAGCCGGGTCTTTAAAGCGTTGCTCAATGTCCGTGCGCACCCGTCCGGTCATCAAATGGCGGGCGTAGCGTTCCGGATCGCTGGCGGAACCTGTCATCACGACCTTGACAGCACCCTTGGCAAAATCCTGATCGTCCCATTGGGGACGAAGTTTGATAATCTCATTGAACAGATCCACGCAGATACGGCGGCTCATACAGACAATCATTGCCTTGCCTTCGATGATCTCCAGCCGCTTCTCGAAGTGATCCACAATGTCTTTGGCGACCAGCTTGAGCCGTTTTTCAGTCCCAACCATCGCTTCCAGCTGCGACCACCTGCGCCTCAGACGGGCCTGCTCACTATCCTCTTCACTTTCCGTTAGTTCTTCAAATTCCGGGTCTATATGCGGCACCTCAGCAGCATCCAGATCGATCTTGGCCAGACGCGCCTCGTAATAAATCGGCACGGTGGCGCCGTCCTCAATGGCCTGCTCAATGTCATACACGCTGATATGCTCACCGAAGATCGCGCGGGTATTGCGGTCTTCCAGTTCAACCGGAGTCCCGGTAAAACCGATAAACGAGGCGTTCGGCAACCCGTCGCGCAGATGGCGGGCAAAGCCGTCAATCAGATCGTACTGCGTCCGGTGCGCTTCATCGGCAATCACCACGATATTCCGGCGGTCGGAAAGCAACGGGTATTCTGATTCCTCCTTTAGCGGGGCAAACTTCTGCATGGTCGTGAACACCACGCCGCCGCTGGACACTTTCAGTAGGTCGCGCAGATTTGCCCGGCTCTCTGCCTGCACCGGAGACTGTCTCAGCAGTTCCTCGCCAAGTGCAAATGTGCCGAACAGCTGATCGTCCAAATCGTTGCGGTCGGTAATCACCACCAGCGTCGGATTGTCCAACGCCTGAATAATCTTCCCGGCATAGAACAGCATCGAAAGACTCTTACCCGAACCCTGCGTATGCCAGACCACACCAACCCGCCCGTCACCGGACCTTGATGAAGCCCGCACGGTTTCCGCTACGGCCTTCTTAACCGCATGGTACTGATGATAAGCAGCCAGCTTTTTAATGATCTTCCCGCCGTCATCTTCAAACACCGCAAAGTGACGGATCAGATCGAGGAATACACGCGGTTCAAAAACGCCCTTAATCACCGTTTCCAGCAGCGGCATACCCGAAGGAGCCATAGAATCCCCGTCAACCGTCCGCCACGGCATAAACCGCTCAAAATCGGCAGACAACGACCCTACACGGGCATCTGCGCCGTCCGAGATCAACAGCACCTCATTGTGTGTGAACAGCGACGGAACCTGTGCCTTGTAAGTTTGAAGCTGATTATACGCGGCCTTCAGATCGGCGCGGTCATCGGCGGCATTTTTCAACTCAATCACACCCAGAGGCAGACCATTTACAAAAACCACCATGTCAGGGCGACGGTTCACATGGTTTTCCACCATCGTGAATTGATTCACCACCAGCCAGTCGTTGTTTTCCAAGGTTTGGAAATCGAACAGCCAGACCTTGGCTGTCACGGAATCGCCGTCGCGGCGGAACGATACATCCACGCCGTCCGTCACCATCCGGTGAAAAGCACGGTTGTTGAGAATGGGTGTCGGCGCATCGGCGCGGATAATGGTGCGAACCGCTTCTTCGATGGATTCAGAGGGAACGCCGGGATTGATCCTCACCAGCGCATCATAGAGCCGATCCTGAAGAACAGCGGAGTCGTAGCCTGATCGTTCCGGACTTGGCCCGTCCGGCGCAATCTCCGGTCCCGGCAGATAGCTGTAGCCCAGCTCGCCGAACCACTCAATGGCGGCTTCTTCAACGATGGATTCGGAAAAATGGCTCATGTGCGGACATCTTTCAGTTCGTTAATTTCCTTCTCCAGATCACGGAGCGAATCGATCAGATCCGCAAACCCTGGAATATCGCCAAAAAACATCACCTGCATCTGCTGGTAGTCATTGGCCAGCGCCTTGAGATTTCGGTCTGGTGGAAGCAATTTCATGGTAGGCGGCAGAGACAGCTCATAGTGAGCCCATGGAGCCGGATAGAATTTGGTCTTAAATTGGACGACCGTCCGGAGCAAATCCAGATCAGAGAATGCGGCCTTTTTCACCGCAGGGTCTGCCGCCATCATCACCAGATCGTAGTAGTGACGTGAATATCGGGCGGGCAGAGCTTTTGTTTCGGGACGGAACGCTTCGGCGTGCAAAATCGTCGCCTTTTCCCAGAACGTACGCTCCGCCTTGATGGCATGCACTGTACAAAACGGGTTCTCGAACTGATCCGGAAACGTCTCGGCCACATAAGAACGGACATTGTACTGAGCGTTTGGAATCCACAACGCCAGCGGGCCGATCTCCAGCCGGATTTCGGGACGCAGGTATCCGCTATCAAAACCGAACGGATACTTGATGTTGATCACGTCGGGCGCATCCTCTTCAATATCAGCAGAACAGACGTCGCCCATCAACCGCTTCACCTCGGGAAGAAAAATTTCGGCGATGTACTGCCGAGAGAGTTCCGGCACCTTTTTATTGAACTGATCCTGCTTGGTTTTAGAGCGGTCTGCATTCGGATCTTCTGTCACAACCTCATTCCAGTTCAAAATCAGATCAATGTCTTCCGAAAACCGGCGGATCAGGCCGAACACTTTCGACAGCGACGTGCCGCCTTTGAACAAAATTTTATTGGCCAGCAGATCGGATGTGAAAAGGCGGCTCAACACCCAGACCACCCAGAAATCTTTTTCGACCGCACTGGGTGACAACTGGATTCGTTCTGCGGTTTCCCGCATCAGCTCGGCACGTTCTTCGGGAGATGAAAGAGCAATTTTATTCATCAGACCCTTTTTTTTCACAGATTTTCTGAATCACCTCAAAAACCCAGTCCGTACTGAACTGCGCCTCCTTGAGTAATTGTCGTTTCTGCTTCCCATCAAAGTGGCGGCTCAACCTAGCGATAACGTTCGGCGTTACCTGGTCTTTGCCCAGATACTTCAGCGCGTTGATGACCATGCCGCTTAGCTCGCTTGGGGCCATGTTCTTCGGTGCGGTTTGTTTAAAGGTAATGGTCCGCGTTCCGAACTCCATGCGCTTCGTCGGGCCGTCTGACTGATAAACAATCTTCATGGGAACCTGAGTAGACAGGTTGAGCATATTGGCCGCATACGCACCGATTGGCAGAATACGCCAACCGTATTTTCGGGCAACGGCTTGCGCAATCTGCTCGATGGACGGACTCAGCATCGTCTTCAGGGTTTTGCTGTAGCGTGGAACGTCATAAAGCCCGCGCCCGATCCGCCGTATCTTTTCCTCTTTTAATAGACGAAAAAATGCCTGCTCCAATGCGTTGCGGCTGGCAATTCCCATAAAATCCTTCTGGGAAAAACACCAATCCGCTTCATGCTTCTCAATTTCGATTAGAACCTGGCTTGCAATAGATTGCATAACACTCACCATGAATTTCGTAAGAAAAACTACCCTATTTTTTCTTACAAGCAAGCCGAAAAAACCTTTTGTTTCCTGCCTAACTCGCCCCGATCCTACCAGTATTTAAGCCAAACAGGAAACTAGATGTCCGGCATGGAAGGGGGAACGGGCAATTCCTGACAGGAAGGATACGGGCCGCCCTGCGGGACAACCTCCGGATCAAAAGGCCCGTCTTCCGCCGGGTCGGGATACCCGCGACCGAAAGGTGACAGGCGCAAGACATTTTCTTTTGCCCATTTCAACCATGATAACTGCTCCGTGCTCAGCTCCCCCGCACCATCCGCCAGCCAGCGCCGCTCACATTCTTCGACAAACCCCGTGAGAGACTGCGACAACCGCCACCACTCCGCTGCCTTCAGCAGATTCTCCCGCCGGACAAGCCCGGTGTTCTCCAACGTATCGGCATGCTGACGCCGGGCTTCCTGCTCTTTGCGGATAGCCTCCTTTTTTTCATACTCCTGCCGCCATTGTTCGTGCGCAATACGCTGTTTTTCACGCTCAATCGCCTCTTGTATGCGCTGCTTCCTCACCTCAATGTAGTGGTGAAATATCTCACGGAGAAGCTGAGGCAGGATTTTTCCAACCGACGCTCCATCCTTTTCCGACCACTTCTTTAAATCCGATTGTTGATACCGTCGCCCCGCCTGTAAAGAGAACGTGAGAACCCCGGACAGGGATCGCCGGTCGTTGTACGAATAATGATAACTGCGTTTCCGGGAAATGGCCCCGGCCTGTTCCACCAGCTCTTCTTCAATCTTGAACTGAAGCCGGTCATTTTCTCTTTCAAAATATCCGGGGTCATACTGGCTTCGTGACTTTCGAAACGGAACACCCCTCTGTTCCGCCTCCGTCACAACCACATGAAAGACTGCGACGGCACGCTCAATCAGCGCCTTTGAAATCTCAACCTCCGGCAGCGCTTTTTCACGGGCTCGCACACGCCCGTGAGAATCTTTTTTTGCGGAATCCAAAACCCGCCGCAGTTCCTCTGCCAGCGGATGCAGCGTTTCCGACGGATCGGGAAGAGACAGCCCCCGCCTGACGGGTCTGCTCAGAACTTTCAGAATCACTTCTTCCGGAGGAGGCGGCAGTTTTTTCTTTGTCGGCGACTGGCCTGCGGCCACCTTGGCCCAGTAGCCAAGAGGAGGCTTCGGGACATTTTGCTTCTTACATCGCTTCGCCAACGCCACATCAGAAATCCCCAGCGACTCCGCCACCTGCACCGATGGCGCCGACCATACCAGCTCATACAGTTCTTCGCGGGTCAGATTTTTGTTTATCCCTGGCATATCCCGCTCTCAAAATCTACTGGGGTCTATTCCTCTACTTCGTCCGGCGCAATCTCCGGTCCCGGCAGATAGCGTCACCTAGAAAGGCGAGGTTTTCTTCGCGGGCCAGCCAAGGGGTAAAATCTTGCGCCTCTGACTTCCATACATCCCGCAGTTCAACTTTCTTCAATCGTCCGAGGTTCATTTTCCAACTCCTTGAGTTCGCCCTTCATTGTGCCAAGGTTGGCCCGAGCAAGCTGTTTCATCTCCGAATATTCAGCATCGAAAGCCTGCGAGATAAACTTTTCAATATCACTAATGGCCTGCTGCAAGTCGCCTTTTGCTTTCCAGTTAATCAGTCCAAGGCAGTAGTACAATTGCGACTTTTGCGGCTCTTGGCTTAAAACCCATATGATGAATGTCTCACATTGCAATGGCAGGCTTTCATGGCCACCACGATCAAAAGCCTTCTCATATTCAATCCTTGCTTCATCAAGTCGTCCCACATACGCCAGCAAAAAAGCACGACTATACCGCCATGCCACATCTCTTTGATTGTGACATTTATCAATCTCGCGTAGTGCTGCACTTGGATTTCTATCTAGGACAAAATAAATGACTGCACTCCACAGTCTGCCTAGATAATCCCCTGGTGCATATTGATCCAAAATTCCTAGAAGCGCGCGAGCTTGTCTAAGAGGCGCTTCGTCGTGAGTGACGTCCCAATTATTGATAAGCGGGAAAATTTTAAGCCTATAAATGTCTGCTAACCTTGCGGGAATACGCGCTCTGATATTTCGGATCGAAGGTAGCCTGGCCGTCTGAAGTTTCGGATCATCTTTTAGTGAATTAAATATTGAAAGCGCTAAGCTCGTGTCAGCAGATAAAAGTGCGGCGGTTCCAATTATGTATTTTGCAGAGAAACTCAACCATTCGGCAGTTATTTCAAATTGTTGACATTCGTTTTCTGCATCGACATCAAGACGGCAAGGGAAAATTGTTCCCATATCCTGCGAAAATGCCTTGCTGACATCAGCCTTGATTTCCCTATGGGTAATTACACAATCCAGATGCACTTTGATGACATCGCGTGCTCGCTCTTTACGTTTGCGCGTATGACCATAGATGATCATGTGGCATCGCGCCACAGAACGATAGCTGATTGCTTGCGCAACCGTCCGAATTCCTCTGGCATGGTGTCGCGGAATTTCAACAATATAAAATAAGTCCCGTAACTCAGCAGACTTATCAATTGTTTCTTTAAATACGTCGATAAAATCGGCCTTCAATATCCTGTGTTGCTCTTCATCTTCCGCAGAAACAGCCAGAGCAATTCCGATTTTTCCTTTTTTGCACTTAGGAACACGAACAGTTCCATACCAAATAATCCAAAATGAAATTGCCGCTGTTGCAATAAATCCGCCTTGAGCCAACGAGACCGTGTTTATCGCCCCCTTGGTGAACCAAACAAGAAGCGTCAGGATCAACGAAACTTCTAATGCAAAAATAGTACTTTGTCGCCCCCACCGATCAACCATCAGCGGCCAAAGTTTTTCGACAAGAAATTTTAAAAAATCGCCCATATTATCTTCCCACCATTTTTTCAGCCTCTTGGATTTTCAATTCCCCGGAAAGCAGTTTCGGCAACAGCGTGTCGCGCAGGGTGGCGAGCGTTCGGGATTGGTGGATGTTGGCGCGGATTTGACCGAGCAGCGGTTCGGCGAGTTTATCAAACGCAGCGGTGATTTTTGGCGGCGGGAAAATACAGTCGAGAGTCTTGAAGGTTTCCGTCGTGATAGTGTCGAAAACGGTACCGTGCGTGCGTTGTTGGAGTTGGGCGGTGGCTTCGCGGAGCAAGTAGTAGGTGAAATAGTCGCAGTAACCGGTGATGCCGCGCACGCCGTAGCAGGATTGATTCATTGCCATCGGGACAGCGGTGAGTGCGAGTTTCCCGACAGTGCCACGTGCGCTGATGATGGTGGTCTTTTCGGGAAAGATATGGGCGGCACTGTTGGCAATGCCAAGTCTGGTAACGTGCTTGTCGGTGTGAATCACCCACACGTCGGTTTCGCTTGGCGCATCTCGCACGGAATACCACGGGATGTCGCCGTCCCAGTAAGTCGGCTCGGATGTCTTCGGAGTGCCCCCGCTGAGAAGCTGGATCTTTTCGGAGAGCGGGCAGACTTCCCACCCCTTTGGAATTTGGCCGAGAGGAGAGTCTTGAAATGTGGAAGGAAAAAGAGCGGCGGTTGCAGGGTCGAGGCCAGCGGGTTTCCGACCTTCGAGTTTGGCGCGCACCGGATCAAAATCGACAAACCACGATTTAAAGAGCGCCTGTGCCATCGCCTCCAGCGTTTCGTTCATCTTCTGGTTAAGCTCAATCTTGTCGTCCAACGTCCCCAAAATGTGCGCAATCGCTTTTTGCTCATTAAGCGGTAGAACGGGAACTTGGAGGGAGCGGAAATCTGTCTTGTTAAACTTGGGCTGTGCGCTACCCCCAAGAATGCTGGTTATGGAGTTCTGGCCGTCGCGTCCAGTGAGATAGTAATAGAAAAAGTCGCGATTAAGAGTTCCTTCAAGCGGGCGGCAGAGAACTGCGTTTGGCCCTAGCGTCATAGGTTTCCCGAGATCGGGAACCCGGAAAACTGTTCCCGCGTTTGCGCCAACATTCGCAATAACTATATCACCCGGAAACAGGACACTTTTTTTAAGAAAACTGAATGTGGCTTTGTCAACATAGACGAAGTCGCTTTTCCATCCAGCATTATGATCAACTAATCTGACAAGAATTGCGTGATCTGGTTCGCTACGGTAGGTGACATTATTTCTCAGCGACTCAAAACTTCCGTTCGCTACGAAGTCGGTGACATTTGCTACTGCGGAGATTCTCTCAGTTTTCCAATCACCCGCCATGATGGAGCTCCTGATTAGGCCAGTGTTGCTGGATTTTTTCTTTCCACGGTTCGATGCCCGCCGGCTGTATGCGGTGCGACGGCATCACTTGTTCTTTCTCCGGTAATCGTTGGGGTCAATACAGGTATCGTAGGTTGCGCGGTCTATTTTGATCCAGTCGGTTTTATTAATGCCCCGCGTATTTTGATAAGTTGGGCTGATTGGAAAGGCGCAGGCGACCTTGATCCAGCGGTTATCCCGTCTGGCGATGGAAAGCACATCATCCACCGCTTCTGACAAGTCCTGATCCTGACTGAAAATGAGCGCGACATCATACCGGTTTTCCAGAGCAAACCGCACGATATCCAAGGCAATGCGGACATCAATGCCTTTTTCACGTCCAACCTGAGCGGTTGTCAACTGGCCATTCGGCAGGGAAATGACTTTGTTCTGGTACCGCAAGGTTCTGGTGAAGGGCTTGATGCCACGCGTACCCATCACAGCCAGCTTAGCCGACCAAAAATGGTGCCGATCCGGATCTGCAATGATATCCGGAATGCCGGTATAAAACCGTATTCCGGAAAGGTTCCAGCCCTTCGTTTTGCAGATTTCAGTAGCCAGCTTATGCGGGTCGTAATTCGGAAAGGGATATCCGAAAGCATCCTTGGCGGCGTAAAAAAGGTTTTGGCCGTCAAAAAAAGCCATCACCCGTTTGGCAGAAGGTTCGGTTGTCATGCGGCCTCCCGGAAAAAAATAACCCCGCCGAAGGCCTTGCGGCTGGTTCGACGGGGAGCAATTGAACGCAAATAATATACGGTAGAGACGCACTTATGTGCAACTGTTTTCTTCATAGGTGTAAGTCCTTTAGTATCAGAGGCCAAAACCGCTTTAATTTGACTGAGAAACGCATCATTCATGCTTGTTGATCTAACCGCTAAGTTCTATATTCTTCCTCGTTCACCTCGGAAATCCTTCCTCTGTCCTTGCGGCAGATAGGAGCCGGGGTTTCTTTTTTTTCTGCCTTCTAGCTTCCTCCGTATCCCAGCTCTGCCATATTTTTTCGGATTACTTTGTCCAGTTGAGCTGACTCTTCCATCTGGCTGTAGAGTCTGGTGGTAAGGCCCTGCATCTTTTCTTCAAACGGGATGCCGTCATCTTCCAGCTCTTCGGCCCCGACATAGCGACCGGGAGTCAGCACAAAACCGTGCTTTTCGATTTCTTCCTTTTTGGCGGATTTACAGAATCCCGCAACATCCTCGTATCCTTCGCCCGTTTTCCATGCCGAATAGGCATCGGCAATTTTGCGCATATCCTCTTCGGAGAGCTCGCGGTGTACGCGGTCAACCAGCGTTCCCATTTTGCGGGCATCGATAAATAGCACTTCGCCTTTGCGGCTGCGTCCGCCGCGCGGGGTTTTGTCGCGGGTGACGAACCAAAGGCAGACCGGAATCTGTGTGCTGTAGAAAAGCTGTCCCGGCATGGCGACCATGCAATCAATCAGGTCGGCCTCAATAAGCGCCTTACGGATTTCACCTTCGCCGGACTGATTGGAAGACATACTGCCGTTGGCCAGCACAAACCCGGCGGTGCCCTTGGGTGACAGGTGATGCACCATGTGCTGTACCCACGCATAGTTGGCGTTGCCCGCAGACGGAATGCCGTAAACCCAGCGTTTGTCATCTTTGAGCTTTTCACCGCCCCAGTCGGAAATGTTGAACGGCGGATTGGCGAGGATGAAGTCGGCCTTCATATCGGAGTGTTTGTCGTGGTGGAAGGTGTCGGCCCACTGGTCGCCCAGATCGCATTCGATTCCGCGCAAGGCCATGTTCATCCGGGCCAGCCGCCAGGTGGTGGGGTTCGATTCCTGCCCGAAGACGGATAAGTCGGTTTTCTGCCCGCCGTGTGCTTCCACAAACTTTTCGGACTGCACAAACATGCCGCCCGATCCGCAGCAAGGGTCATAAATGCGCCCTTTGTAGGGCTGGAGCATTTCAACCAGTGTACGCACCACGCAGGACGGCGTATAGAACTCACCGCCGCCTTTGCCTTCCGCTGCGGCAAACTTGCCGAGAAAATACTCGTAGATGCGGCCCAGCAAATCCTGCTCTTCGTTGTGATTGAGCATGTCGATGGTGCTGATCAGGTCAATCAGTTCCCCAAGACGGCGTTTATCCACTTCGGGCTTGGCGTAGTTTTTCGGCAGAATGCCTTTAAGCGAGCGGTTTTCCCGTTCGATCAAATCCATCGCATTGTCGATCACCTGACCGATAGTCGGCTTTTTGGCGTCCTTCTGGATGATGTCCCAGCGGGCGGATGCCGGAACCCAAAAGATGTTTTTGGCGGTGTACTCGTCGCGGTCTTCCAGCACCACCATCTGGTCTTTGTCATTTTTGGTGTGGTATTGGCTCTTTGGATCGATGGTTTCCTGGATTAGCCAGTCGCGCCGCTCGCAGAACTTGTCGGAGATGTACTTCAGGAAAATCAGGCCGAGAATGATGTGCTTGTATTCCGAGGCGTCCATGCTTCCGCGCAGTTTATCCGCCGCAAGCCACAGCTTTTCCTCAAAGCCAATATTCGCCCCCGTCGCCTGCTTCTTCGCCATTTAATACCCCTTAAGTGAAAGCAACTTCCAAAGATCGGGAAACGATAGTGGAATATTTGTTCCATTGGAAGCGCGAGCAGTGGATATTCCACCGTCTGAAAAATACCGAGATGGCTTATTTCTCGCCGAGGGCCAGCTTCTTGACAAACCGCTCTTGTACTCCAAAAATATTTAATTTAAACAATCCTGCATTCCAGAAATATTTAAATATACGGCCCCTTTATTCCTAAAAACGGAACGATCCCTGAGAATTAGCGTTCAGGCGGGACGCTTATGGATTCTGTAATGTTGCCGCCCCTTTCGGTGCGTTTTTTTAGGAGCCAAAAGATTCTGAATCTCTGCTCCAATGGAGTGTCCGCGAAGCATCTGGTATCTCCGAGCACTCTGATCTCCGTCGTCTGTCGCGGCCAGGCGGATTTTTATTGCTGAAACGTCCTGAAAACTACGGGGGAAACTACGGGTTTGGGTCGTTAAAAAGCACCCTTTTTCAAAAGATTTCATTGATGCTTGCAAAGTCGTAAATATCTGCTAATGTTCTGATTGCAAGGTAGATATGTGAACAACCCTGCAACGTTCTGTCAGGTTATTTTTTGTCTGGGGAGAATGGCATTCAAGAGGTCAGGAGTTCGACCCTCCTTACCTCCACCACGCTTCGCCTTGTCAGGCTTCGCGTGGCACAGCCACTAAATACAACTAAAGGGACGAGCGCTCAAAATGACCGTACCAAGCGAAGCGTGCCCTGCGTAGCTTGAGTGCCGAAAGCGGAGCATGGGCATATGTTTTACGTATACATTCTTCGAAGCACAGAACATCCGAAGCAGACCTACGTTGGATTCACTTCGGATTTGCGCAAGCGGTTAAAAGTCCATAACGAAGGCGGCTGTCCTCATACTTCCAGATTCATGCCATGGACAATCGAATGGTACTGCGCCTTTGGAAACAAAGCCAATGCTCTTGAGTTTGAAACTTACCTGAAGTCTCATTCGGGAAAGGCATTTATCAGCAAACACCTATCACCACACGCTTTGCCGAAAGCAACCTCATGACGCGTCCAAGAACCCAGCTCTCATTCAACTGGCCCGACCCGCCCTTCAACATCGTGCTGGTGGAGCCGGAAATTCCGCAAAACACCGGCAATATCGCCCGGCTGTGCGCCGCGACCGGCACCGTTCTCAACCTGATTGAGCCGCTCGGCTTCCGATTAACCGACCAGAAGGTGAAACGTGCCGGTCTCGATTACTGGGACGCCGTCGAAATCCGCCGCTTTCCGAACCTTGGAAAATTTTTAGAGGAATTTTCCAAACATCGGAAACTGTTCTTTAGCACATCAGGCACAAAAAGTTACACCGAGGCGGAATACCGCCCCGGCGATTGCCTGATCTTCGGCAGCGAAAGCCGCGGTCTACCCCTCGACCTGCTCGAAGCACACCCGGACGATGTCTACAACATTCCCATGAAGCTAGAGAGCGTTCGCTCGCTCAACCTCGCCAACGCCGCATCTATCGTGCTTTACGAAGCCCTCCGGCAGTGTAATCTGGCACGATAATTTTTTTATTAAAAAAATTGAACATTGCGGGCCGCTAAATAGTCTTTTTAGCCGAACCGTTTCAGAAAGGAATTTTTGATATGACAGGTATCGAAGTGATCAACCAGAAGGTGCGCGAACAAAGCGCTTTCATCCATTCTCTCAAGGCCGAAATCGGAAAAGTGATTGTCGGACAGGATTATCTGATCGACCGGCTGATCATCGGTATGCTTTCCAACGGGCATGTGCTGCTCGAAGGCGTTCCGGGGCTGGCCAAAACCCTGACCGTGAAAACGCTGGCCGCCGCGCTAAAAACTTCATTCCACCGCATTCAGTTCACCCCCGACCTGTTGCCCGCCGACTTGACCGGGACGCTGATCTATAATCCGAAAGAGTCGGACTTTTTCGTCAAGAAAGGGCCGGTGTTCGCCAATATCATTCTGGCCGATGAAATCAACCGCGCACCCGCCAAAGTGCAGAGCGCCCTGCTCGAAGCGATGCAGGAGCATCAGGTGACCATCGGCGACCAGACGTTTCATCTGCCTGAACCGTTTCTCGTCATGGCTACCGAAAACCCGATTGAGCAGGAAGGTACTTATCCCCTGCCCGAAGCACAGGTCGACCGCTTCATGCTCAAGCTGAAAATCGGTTATCCGACCATTGAAGAAGAGCGCCGCATTCTCGACCGCATGGCGCGCACCGAAACCGATATTCCGGTCAACGCCGTCGTTGATCCCGCCGCTATCCTCAGCGCACGCCGCATGGTGGATGAAATTTACACGGACGATAAAATCAAGGACTACATTCTCAGCATCGTCTTCGCCACACGCGAGCCCGAAAAATACGGCCTGAACATCAAAGAATATCTGCGCTACGGCGCCAGCCCGCGCGCCACCATCGCCCTGACCGTCGGCGCCCGCGCCCATGCCTTCCTGCAGGGCCGCGGCTATGTCACGCCGCAGGATGTTAAATCCATCGCACCGGACATTCTCCGCCACCGCATCATCGTTTCGTACGAAGCGGAAGCCGAAGAACTGACCCCGGAAATCCTCATCGACAAAATTCTAAGTGCAATCCCCGTTCCGTAATCCGCGCCATGAACGGCCATAAAGAACTCCTCAAAAAGGTTCGGCGGATTGAGATTAAAACCCGCCATGCCGTCAACGATGTCTTCGCCGGGCGTTATCACAGCATTTTTAAAGGACGCGGGATGGAATTCGACGAGGTGCGCGAATACGTCCCCGGCGACGACATCCGCGCCATTGACTGGAACGTCACTGCCCGTACCGGCAAGCCGCATATCAAAAAATTTGTCGAAGAGCGCGAAATGACCGTCATGCTGCTGGTCGATATCAGCGGCTCGAACGATTTCGGCAGCACCGGACAGCTCAAACGAGACCTCGCCGCCGAGGTCGCCGCGATGCTCGCCTTTTCCGCCACGCGCAACAACGACCGCATCGGCCTGATTCTTTTTTCCGACCGGGTGGAAAAATATATCCCGCCGCACAAAGGCACCGCTTCGCATGTCCTGCGCCTCATCCGCGAAGTGCTTTACCACACACCGCAAAGCCGTAAAACTGATGCACAGCCTGCGCTCGACTTCCTGAACCACACCACCACCCGCAAGGCCGTCACCTTTCTGATCAGCGACTTCATCTTTCCGGTAAACTGTGAAAAGTCACTAAAGATCACAGCACGGCGGCACGATCTGATCGCCGTCAACATCGCCGACCGTCACGAGCGCAACTGGCCGAAAGCCGGTCTGATCGAATGGCGCGATCCGGAAAGCGGAAGCCGTACGCTTATTGATACGTCTAGCACAGCCGTGCGCAGTGCGCTGCTTCTTACACAGGAACAGCAGCGCGAAACGTTACAGCGTACATTGCGCCGCGCCGGCATCGATACCATCGAACTTTTTACCGGAGAGCCCTACGACAAAGCGTTCATGAAATTTTTCCGTCAGCGGAGCCGCAGGAGATGAAATTCCTCTATCCATATTTTCTGATTCTTCTAATGCTGACCGGGTGCGGGAAGCCGGTTGAGCCGCTTCCGCCGGAAGGGTTTGTTGCTCATGCCGCATTGAGCACCAACACGCTCCTCGTCGGCGATCCGGTAACACTGACTTTGACCGCGCGCCATCCGGCAGGCAGTACCGTGCTTTTTCCGAATATCGGAAACGGCAAAGAAGTGGCGGCACGCGGACGGGCCTCCAGCAACCGGGAACTCACAAAAACCATTCTGGAGTCGGAGGAACTCTACCAGCTGACTTCTTTCCGCGTCGGCGACTGGAACATCGCAACCAATCCGGTCGTCTGCACTTTTTCCGGCGGAGCACAGAAAATGCAGGCCTTGCCGGAACTGATTCTGCACGTTCAAAGCTCTCTGAATGCAACCAACGCGACAAAACTTTCAGATATCAAAGACATCATCAAACCGCCATTGCAAATTCCGCGCATGCTGTGGATTTTCCTGATCATCGCCCTGCTCGCATTGGTCGCCGGAATCGCAACGATCCTTTTCCTGCGCAAGAAGCACGTTGCTCAACAATCATTCGTTCCGCCGCAGCCGCCGCATATCCTCGCCCGGCAGGCGCTCACCGCTTTGCGCGGAAAACCATGGTCGCCGGAACCGTTCTTCACCGAACTCTCGCTCATTCTGCGCACCTATCTCGAAAACCGGTTTAACCTGAATGCACCGGAATCCACCACGGAGGAGCTGACCCGCTCGATGGCCGCCGACATCCGGCTGGAAGTCAAAGAACAGCAGACGTTGCGAAATTTCCTGACTCAGGCCGACCTTGTGAAATTCGCCCGCGCCGGCGCGGAGCAGGATGTCATGCAAAACGCCTTCGATACGGTTGAGCATTTTGTAGATCAAACGACTCTGTCTGATCAGACCGATCAGACTGATTAAAATGAAACTAGCCCATCCATATTTTTTGTTGTTGCTGCTGCTGATTCCAGCTCTGCTGTGGTGGCGCGCGCGCCGCCGCGGACCGGCCGTCAACTTCCCGGACGGTACTCTGTTAAGAAAACTGCCCATCAGCCTCGCGGTGCGTCTGCAACCGGTGCTGACCGCATTTTATGTCCTGGGGCTGGCTTGCCTGATTGTTGCGATTGCGAGACCGCAGCGCGGGTTGCAAGAAAGCCGTGTTAATACTGAAGGCGTGGATATCGTCCTGCTACTCGACCTTTCCACCTCGATGGAAACGCCGGACTTTTCGCGCAACGCACAACGACAGACCCGTATCGAATCAGCCAAACAGGTCATCAGTGAATTCATCAGCAAACGTAAAGACGACCGGATCGGCATGGTCGGCTTCGCCGCGCTTCCCTATTCCATCGCGCCGCTCACGCTAGATCACAGCTGGCTGGTTCAGCGCATGGCCGGTCTGCGCACCGGCATGCTCGAAGACGGAACGGCCATCGGCGACGGCATCGCCTCCGCCGTCAATCGTCTGCGTGACAGCAAGGCCAAGAGCCGCATTGTAATTCTGCTCACCGACGGAATTAACAACCGCGGCGAACTGACGCCCGAAAACGCGGCGCAGGCCGCCGCCGCGCTCGGCATTAAGGTTTACACCATCGGCATCGGCGGCGGACTGCCGATCAAACAGGGTTTCTTCACTCTGCCGCCGCAGGAAATTGACGAAGCCACGCTCAAGCGCATCGCCGAGCGGAGCAAGGCGGAGTTCTTCCGGGCGCGCGACCTGAAGACACTCGAAGAGGTTTATGACCGGATCGACAAACTCGAAAAAACCGAAATCGAAATGCAGCAATTCACCCGCTTTGAGGAAAAAGCCGGCGGCTGGCTGATCGCCGCGCTGATTTTCCTGACCTTGGAAAAAGCGTTTTCGCTCTCACGCTTCGGGAGGATTCCGGAATGAGATTCGGCGCTCCAGAATTTATTAAATGGCTCCTGCTGATCATCCCGCTGATCGTGCTGTTCATCTGGATGCACCGGCAGCGTGCAGTGCGGCTGGCGCGGCTGATTTCTTCCAATGTTTGGGAAACCGTCATTCCGGGACACAGCAGAAAAAGTGGTCGCCGCCGCATCGTCCTGCGGCTGCTCGCTTTGCTCTGCATCGGACTGGCGCTGACCCGTCCGCAATGGGGCTCGCACTGGGAAGAGGTTAAACAGCGCGGCCTGGATATCATCGTCGTACTCGACACTTCCAAGAGCATGCTGGCGGAAGACATCAAACCCAACCGCCTGAAGCAGGCGCAGTGGGCTGTACGGGATTTTGTGAAACAGTTGAAGGGCGACCGGATCGGGCTGATTGCTTTCGCCGGCAGCAGTTTTCTGCAATGTCCCGTCACGATCGACTACGCCGCCTTCACGATGATGCTCGACGATATCTATGCTGGAATCATCCCGCGTGGTGGAACTGCCATTGAACAGGCACTCAAAACCGCAGCGGACAGCTTTGATACCAAGTCCGAGGCCGACCGGGTAATTATCCTGATCACCGACGGCGAAGACCATGAAGGCGATCCGATGCGCATGGCCGAACAGCTCCGCAAAGACAAAATCAAACTCTTCTGCATCGGTGTCGGCACGCTCGAAGGCGAGCTGGTTCCCTCAACGGAAGGTTATGTCAAAAACCCGCAAGGACAGGTTGTTAAGAGCTCGCTGAACGAAGGATTGCTCGAAAAACTGGCGAGTGAAACCGGCGGCTTTTACGTCCGCTCCGCTCCAGGCGACTTCGGCCTCGACCGTATTTATAAACTCGGCATTTCCGGACTCCAGCGCAACGAACAGGAAACGCGGCTGGCTAAAGTTTACGAAGAACGCTTCGGCTGGTTCGCCGCCGCCGCCCTGCTCTTCCTGCTGACAGAAGGACTGTTCCGTCCGGCGGCAATTCTGATATTCCTGACGTTAATGTCCGCGCCGCAAGCCAACGCCGCCGACTGGGTGAAGGCTTATAAAAACGGCGACTATACCAATGCGTTCCAAGCCTTGGAAAAAACGGCCGAAAAGTTTCCAGATATTGGAAACTATAACCGCGGCAACGTGCTGTACCGTGAGAAAGATTTCCAAGGTTCGGAAAAAGCCTATTCAAGCGCCGCCGCGCAGACCGCCAATGAACAGTTGAAGCAGAAAGCGCTCTACAACCGCGGCACGGCTTTGCTGGCTGGGACAACGCAACAGAAAGATCCAGCACAGGTTGACGCTAAGATTACCGCAGCCACACAAGCCACCGGATTTTTCGAACAGGCTCTTTCGCTTAAACCGGATGATCTGGCCGCCAAACAAAATCTGGAGCGCGCGATAAAGCTTAAAGAACAGCTGGAACAGCAGAAAAAGGAACAGGAAAAGCAACAACAGCAGGATAAGAACCAGCAGAAGAAGGATCAGCAGCAAAATCAAGATCAGCAACAGCAAAGCGGCCAGGATAAGCAGAAGGACGAGAAGAAACAGCAACAGGACCAGCAGAACCAGAGGCAGGATGAACAGAAGCAATCCGATCAGTCGAAACAGTCCGATCAAAATAAAGAGCAGCCTCAACCTTCCCGGCCTCAGCAGGCTGGCGAAATGAGCGAGCAAGAGGCTCAGCAGTTGCTTGACGCGATGAAACAGGATGAGCAGGATCGGCGGGCGAATTTGAAGCCGTTTCTGGGTGGCCCGGTGCGGGTTGAAAAAGATTGGTAGGAGTGAGCATTGAAGATTTTAGATTTCAGGGTACCGATTGTTTTTTGCCTGATGGCGCTCCATGCGTTCGGCTTTGAAGCGACGATGACGATTCAGCCGCCGCTGATCCAGCTTGGCGAAACTGCCACGCTGAGCGTTGAAGTGCGCGGCGCAAAAAACATATCACCGCCCGCCCTGCCGAATGTTCCCGGCCTCCGTTTTTCCGGTGCCAGCCAATCGCAGCAAACAAGCTGGGTCAACGGGAAAACAGACAGTTCCACCTCGTTCAGTTTTCAAATCGCTCCTCAGCAGACCGGCACTTTTAAGATCGGGCCGTTTGAGTACAAAGTGGATGGACAAACCAAGACGTTGCAAGGCGAACTGAAAGTGGTCGGAACGTCCGGTGATGCCGCCCAGCCGCAGAGTTGGAATGATATTATTTTCGCCCGTCTTGTGGTGGATCGCGAAAGCACTTACGTTCAGGAGCCTTTCGGAATGATGCTTTCCATTTATTCCCGGCAGGGCGTCCAGATGGCTAATATTAATCTGCAAGGTA
>JBAXDG010000025.1:0-20612 GCA_037141075.1 Kiritimatiellales bacterium | reverse complement strand
ACGGCCGCGGCCGCTACGGAGTCCGCGCGCCGGATTTGGTCGGCATTACGCCGACTGGGCCGGGAACGTTTGATCTGAAGGAGTTTAATCCGGATTTGAAAGATATCCGGGTGGTGCAGTATCACGGCACCGCCGACTTTATGGCCCAGACAACGTGGATTCGTCTGCTGAAATCTCCGCATCAATTATATCTGTTAAAAGGGATGAACCACGGGTTCGATGGGCCTGATTCCGAGTTCCAGTCCGTACTGTTACAAGGCGTGGCCTGGGCGTTGGGAGATGATTCGGCGGCGGCGGCACCGGAGGAGTCCGGACATTTTCAGTCTGCGAAGATCGTGGTATATGGAGTTCTTGTGCTGGTGCTGCTGGGTGTTCTTTTCTCGCGCCGGATGGTACTGAAGCTTCTGCCCGTTTCTGTGGCGCTGTGCGGATTTTCAAATATTCTCGACGCCCTGTTTCCCTCGTCTCCTGCGCTTATCGACGAGATACAGGCGTGGATTCCTCTGGAACTCAGTCAAAACGGACAGTTCCTTCTGTTTTTATCGGGAGCGATGCTGCTCGTGCTGGCTCATGGATTACACCGGTGCAAGCGGGTCGCCTGGTATATGACGGCGTTTATCCTGACCCTATCCGCTGTTCTGAATTTCACGCAGACATTCAACTGGAACCGTTCCGCGGTTGCGCTGGTCTTATTAATCGCACTGTTCCGCCGCCGCAGCTTGTTTAAGGCCCGCTCCGATATGTTTTCCTTCCGGCTCGGCATCATTGTTGCCGGTGCCATGATGTTGTTACTGGTGGGATATGGAACGGCTTCCATTCACCGGCTGGGTGCGCGCGGGGTCTTCGGGAATCCGCAGTCGTGGATCGAGTCGTTTCGCGGAGCGACCTTGACCGCTTTGCAGGTAAAAACAGAACTTGATGAACTGGCCGGACGGGAAGCGGCGCATCTTTTGCACACAATCCGGCTTCAGGGGCTGGGTGCAGGATTTTTTGCGCTGATCATGGTTTTGCGCCCGGTGATTATCAGGCGGCGTACGCATAGTCCGGAAGATTTTGAAAACGTCAAACGGCTGGTGGAAACCTATTCCGATGATCCGATGGCGGTGTTCGCCCTGCTGCCGGACAAACATTATTATTTTGAGGAAGGTGTGGACGGGGTCGTTGCCTACGCGCTTTGGTGGAATATCGCGGTGGTTCTGGCTGATCCGATCTGCAGACCGGATTGCCGGGAGAAACTGGTGCACGGTTTTATTCGTCATTGCCGGACTTGTGACTGGAAGCCGGTCTTCTACTGTTCTCACTACAGCAACCGGGAGATTTATGACCGCGCCGGGTTTCAGCTCGTCCGGATTGCCGAAGAAGCCCGGCTCAAGCTGGCCGAATTTAAGCTGGATGGTGCCCGGTTTCAGAATTTACGAACGGCCCGGAACAAGGGCCGGAAAAACGGTTTGGTGTTTAGCTGGTATGGCGGCGACGGATCTCCGCGAAATGAGCCGCTTGAGCATCAGCTTTTGGAGCTGTCCAAGGAGTGGTTGGCGCGTAAGCGCGGCGGTGAGATGAGCTTTGATCTCAGTCCATTTAACAAACAAACCATCCGCGAAAAGGGTGTGGCGGTTGTCCGGTCGCCGGACGGACGGCTGGAGGCGTTCGCCACCTGGCATTCGTATGCCCATGGCAAAGGCCGGTGTCTTGATCTCATGCGGAGTCATGTCCGAGCCCGGGATGTGATGGACTTCCTGATCTTGGAAGCCATCCAGTCGTTCCGGGATCAAGGGGTTGAGGAAATTTGTTTTGGCGGCGCGCCCCTTGCGAATACAGCAGATCCGAGTGAGCATAACATGTACGATCGATCCATTCGGTTTGTTTTTGAAAATCTCGAACGGTTCTACGGATATAAGCGGCTGTTTTTCTTCAAGCAGAAGTATCAGCCCAGTTGGTCTGCGCGCTACCTCGCCTATCCTTGCGGAACATCACTTCTGCTGGTTGGTCTGGCGATTGCCGGAGTTCATCTCACGCACGGATTCCGAAGTCTGTTCCGTCGTTCCGCCTAATGGCTACAGATAGAGCGCGGTCTGCGGTTTGCTTTCGAGAATATTGTACTGCCGCAGAGCCATCATCCACCACGGGGCCAGTTTTTCTGACGGCAGCATCCAGATCTGTTCGTGGAGCCACGCCATGCATTCCGGATTCATCAACAGCGCCATCTGTTCGCGGCGGCTGAGCACATCGGGACCTTCTGCAACAACACGATCCTGCAACTGAGTGAAGTAGGTGCCTTCGAGCCGGCGCTTGTTGTGCCGGCGCAACAGCGCGATGTGGATGGCGTTGACATAGGGGTCGATGACAACCTGCATGAAGCCGTAGTTTTTCCGCAAGGGTTCGAGCGGCGGCACATGCTGGTCGCAGACTTCGAGGCTGACCTGCAATTCAGCCAGTTCAACCGGCGGATTGCTTTCCTGCGGGGTCATAAAGAGCTTCATGCGGAGCATGGCTTTTCCTGCTGACACTTTGCCGAGCAGTACGGTGAGTGGAATGGAAGCGAAGAGCCCGATAAAGATGGGACTCATCCACCAGAAGAAGGCGGGATTGATGTGCCAGGCGAGCAGTCCCCATAAAATCCCGACGAGGGTGTGTCCGCCGTAGGCTTCGATGGCCTCGCCCCAGTCGGCACCGTTTTCGCCGCCGCGCCGCTGCGGTCCCCAGCCGACTTCCTGTCCAGCCATGACGCCGAGAACGAAGCGCGAGTGGAAGAGCATAAGGATCGGGGTGATCAGCATGGAAAAAAGATGTTCAATAAAGACGCTGAGGGTGGCGCGCAGGCGGCCGCCGAACGGCTGAGCGGCCTGCCGGTCGCGCAGGATGAGGAGCAGTCCGAGCAGTTTGGGGAGAAAGAGCAGTGAGATGGTGGTGGCGAAGAGGACAATGGCCAGCTGGTTTCCTCCGATGTCGAGAAAAGCGGAGAGGCCGACATCGGAGTCGAATGTGCGGACGGGGAACCGTGAGGCAATCCAGAATTGAAGCGTACCCAGGAGCATGAAGAAGAGCCAGAGCGGCGAGGAAAGGTAACTCATGATGCCGAGGGCGAGGTGCAGCCGGTTGATCGGCCGGACGTGGGGCGAGAGCACGAGCCAGCTGTGCTGGAAGTTGCCTCGGCACCAGCGGCGGTCACGCTTGGCCATGTCGAGGAGCGTCGGCGGGCCGCCTTCGTAACTTCCGCCGAGGCCGTAGGCGAGCCAGACTTCGTAGCCGGCGCGGCGCATGAGGGCGGCTTCGACGTAGTCGTGGCTCATGAATTTGGCGCGAGGTGTTTTGCTGGCGGGCAGATCGGGCAGGGCGCAGTGCTCGATGAATGGAGCCAGACGGATGATGGCGTTGTGGCCCCAGTAATTACCTTCGTCGGCCTGCCAGAAATTGAGACCGGCCTGAAAGACCGGGCCGTAGAGAGAGCCGGCGAACTGCATGCCGCGGCCAAAGAGAGTGTCGCTGAGCGCCTGAACGGGCGCGGCCTGGATAATGCCGGCCTGCGGATTCAGTTCCATGAGCTGCGCCAGTTTGACGAGGCTGTCGCCGCTCATTACGCTGTCGGCGTCGAGGATGACCATGTAGCGGTATTTACTGCCCCAGCGGCGGCAGAAATCGCTGATGTTTCCACTCTTGCGGTTGAGGGCGGTTTTGCGCTTGCGGTAAAAGATGCGTCCAAAGCCTGAAACCTGTTTGCAAAGTTCTGCCCAGGCCATTTCTTCTTCAATCCATTTATTGGGATCGTTGGAGTCGCTCAGGATAAAAAAGTCAAAGTGCTGCAGCTGGCCGGTTTTTTCAACGGAACGGTAGATGGCTCGCAACCCTTCATACACACGACTGACATCTTCATTAAAAATAGGAAGAACAACCGCTGTAACGGGAAGTTCCGGCAGGGCGGACGTTGTTTCGAGCAGGGAGAGCAGACGGGCCGGGTCGCGGCGTCGCCAGAGGATGATAAAGCCGGTCAGGGCCTGAACGACACCGAAAGAGACCGGCAGGAAAAGTATAGTGAACAGAATCAAGATCGCGATTTCGCAACTGTTCATGCCTCCGCGCCAGAGAATATCCGCCATCACCCAGGCAGCCAGAGTGGTGAGCAGCAACACCAGCGAAAAGAAAAAGATCCGCCGACGGACTTTCTGCGCGCCCGATAGAAGTTTTACAGTCGTCATCGTGTCATCCAGAAAAGGTAAGTTAGAAAAGCCAGGAAAATAAGCCAGCCGACCATGGCCTTGATGACCGGACTGCGATTTAGTCTGTCCATGGCGTCGTCGGCGATTTCCGGGAACAGCCCTAGATCGATTGGACGCGGCACCATGTTGCTGATTTGCAGTTCAGGCCCGGAACGCATGAGGCTGCGGCGCATTGCAGCTTTCAGATTGTCTGGAATATTTCGGGGTTCTAAAAAGGCGTACGGCCATCGCAGAGGGCCGTCGCAGAGAAACAAAGCGACGCGGCCGTCGGCGGCGGTGAATTTGGTGTTCGTTTCAGCGGGCAGATCCATGATGCGGGTGAACCATTCGTTGAGCAGACGGTTTGTTTCTTCGATGGCGAGGGTTGCAATCGGGGCCGTTGTCGCTTGTCCCTGCCAGCGGCGGCTGACACGGCGCAGAATCATGGTGATGAGAGATGCGCGGTGTAAATGACTGTCCACCTCGTGAGCTCGCAGGTAGCTCTCGAGTTTTTCGTAGGCGCTGTTCCATTCCTCCGGGCTGCCCCAGGTGGGAACGAATGGTTCTATGGGTTCCAGAAGTAGGTCCACGTTTCGCTCCGCGGCAGTCCGCCCGATTGCAGGAAACAGCGCATTTCGACCGGTTGGGTCCGGTCAACCGGTTCAACATCAAAAAAGACTCGCCATGCGTTGCCGAGATCGTTGCGCTGAAGATGACTTCCTTTTAGATTCCCGTTAGTGAGGGAGATGACGGGCTTCACGCTGTCGGGGTTGTTGCGATCCATTCCCGGAGCGTTGCTGAAATCGAGAACAAATTTTTTGGCACCGGGATATTCAGTTGCATTGCCGATCCGAGTGGCCATCGCCCGCGACAGCGGCGGTAGGGCCTGATCGTCAGAGAACCAGTGCAGACGGTAGGAGAATTCGAGCGGCTTTTCGGGAGTGAGCGGTTCGGCGGGCATCCAGAAGGCGACGATGTTGTCGGCGTATTCCATATGGGTTGGGAGTTCGACGAGCCGGACTTCGCCGCGGCCCCAGTTCGGGCCGGGCTCCACCCAGGCGCTCGGACGGTTTTGGTAGAAGGTTTCGAGGTCTTCATAGCTTGAGAAATTCCGGTCGCGCTGAAGAAGACCGAATCCGCGCGGGTTCTCTCCGGCAAAGCAGGAGACTTTTATACCGCCTTCATTTGACAGCGGACGCCAGAGCCATTCGTCGGCGCTGGTATGGACGAGCAGGCCGTCGGAATCGTGTACTTCAGGACGGAAATCTCCGTGGCGCGAGGTGGAGTTTTCACCGAACCAGAACATGCTGGTCAGCGGCGCCAGACCCACTCCTTCAACCGGCTGGCGGGCGAAAAGAGCGGCTTTGATTTCCATGACCGTATCAACGCCGGGGATGAGGTTCATCTCATATGCGCCGGCAAGACTCGGGCTGTTCAGCAGGGCGTAAATTTTTATACTGGTGGCTCTGCTGTCCGGCTTTTCGATCCAGAACTCGGTGAACTCAGGAAATTCCTCTGGTGTTTTGCCGACCACATTAATGGCCAGTCCGCGGGCGGAAAGGCCGTAATGTAATCCTTTGCCCAGCGCCCGGAAGTAGGAGGCACCCTGAAAGACAATGACTTCGTCGAGATACTCCATGGAGTTGAGCGGGTAGTGGATGCGAAAGCCGTTGAATCCTAGGTCATCAGGGAGCCGTCCGTTTATTTTGACCTGCGAGTAGTTGAACAGGCTTTTTGAAAAAGGAATCGGCTCCGCCCGTCCCTCTTCGACGGAATTCATGGTGATGTGTCCGTTTTGCGGCCCGCCGCGGTGAACGAACTGAAGCTGAAAGGGAAGCCGATCCATGCGCCAGAGGGCAGCCTTGGGGTCAAAGCGGATATTGCGCATATCATCGTAATTGAAACGCTGCAACTCTTCTGGCAGTGACCGGTCCGAAGCCTGATAAGGCGCGGCGGCCAGATTTTGTGCCCGGTTTTTGAGCGCGTTAAAATCGAAGCCTGAACCTTCATTCTGCGCGGCACCATTAAGCGCCGCGCATAGAAGCATAACTGGGACGAGACTGTATTTATTCACGTTCGGAGCATATTCAAAGCATATTTAAATGCACGAAAAAAAACAGCGGGCCGGTAAATTGATGAATAAACAGACTTTTGGCGAAGGGGTGAGTGCTTCATTTCCGGTTTTAATTTGACAACGATGAGGGCTCTTTTTATGGTTCAACGCTTCTCTCGAGAGAGAGAGGTGTTTTTTTAGCGTTAAACGGGGCTGCCCGATAGTGTAATGGTAGCACACAAGATTTTGATTCTTGGCGTCTAGGTTCAAATCCTAGTCGGGCAAAATCCACTACAACGGACGGACTCCGGCGCAGAAGACACGACTTGTATAAAGAGGAATAGGAACTGTGAAAATTTTGGCGGGAACAGCTCATCGTGATCTGGCAGAGCGCATTGCGGTGAAAGCCGGAGAAAAGCTCTGTGATGTGCAGATCAGTCGCTTTCCGGACGGCGAAATCTTTGTGAAGATTGTCGAAAACGTCCGCGGGCGCGATGTGTACATTATTCAACCGACCTCCTATCCTCCGAACGAGAATCTGATGGAACTGCTGATTATGATTGATGCGGCGAAGCGCGCTTCGGCTTCGCGCATCACTGCCGTGATGCCGTTTTACGGCTACGCCCGGCAGGATCGTAAAGATCAGCCGCGTGTTCCGATCACAGCCAAGCTGGTCGCGAACCTGCTGGTGGCGGCCGGCACCAACCGCCTGCTCACGATGGATCTGCATGCGCAGCAGATTCAGGGGTTTTTTGATATTCCGGTTGATCACCTCTATGCCGCGCCGGTTTTTGTTAAATATCTACGCGATAAAAATCTGAAAGACCTTGTGGTGGTGGCGCCGGATACGGGCGGTATGAAACTGGCCGCTGCTTACGCCGACATGCTGGATGCCGGTGTTGCGGTGGTTGGCAAAGAGCGCAAAAGCGCTGAGCGGGTTGAGGCGACTCATTTGGTTGGCGATGTGAAAGGTTGCAATGCGGTGCTGGTGGATGACATGACGTCAACTGCTGGCACGCTGACGGCGGCCGCAAAACTGCTCGAACAGGCCGGTGCGAAGTCAATTCGCGCCGCCGTGAGTCACTCGCTGTTGAACTGCAAGGGCGTAGAGCGCCTGAACGAGTCGCCGATTATCGAACTGGTGACGACCGACAGCGTGCCGGCGCGTTGCGATGTCGGCAATAAGGTAAAAGTACTTTCCGTGGCGGAACTGCTGGCCGAAGCAATCCGTCGTATTCACGATAATAATTCGGTAACGTCACTTTTTAGAATAACTTGAGGAGAATAAAGCTATGGACGCAAAGATTACAGTAAAGAGTAGAGATGTGCAGGGTTCCGCCAGCGCGCGCCGGTTGCGCCGCGACGGTTGGGTGCCGGGCGTGATTTACAGCGATGGCACTGCGGCCCGCACCATTTCGCTGCCGAAACATGAATTCGAGCAGATGCTGCGTCATCATACGAGCGAACACGTGATGATCAAAATCCAGGTCGACGGCGGCAAAGAAGAGTCCGTGTTGCTGAAAGACGTACAGCACGATGCTCTTTCCGACGGCGTGGTACATGTGGATCTGCAGAAAGTGGCGATGGATAAGAAACTTCATTTGGAAGTTCCGGTCGAGCTTATCGGCGAAGCCGAAGGGGTTAAAAATCAGGGCGGTGTGCTGGATCACCTGTTGCACCATATTGAAATCTCCTGTTTCCCGGCCGATATTCCTGAGTCGATCACGGTGGATGTCAGCGCGCTGAAGCTCGGAGATATGCTCACAGTCAAAGACATTCAGATTGATACTTCGAAATATACGATTTTGCTGGATGCTGAGGTCGGTGTGGCTTCCGTCTCGCTGCCGAAGGTAGTCGAAGAGCCGGTTGCCGAGGGAGCCGTTGCCGCGACAGCCGAGCCAGAAGTGATTCGCGAGAAGAAACCGGAAGCAGAAGAGAAGGCGAAGTAAACCATCCTGTGCGGAGATTGTTTGAGTGAAGGTTGTTGTCGGGCTTGGAAATCCCGGGCGGGAATATGAAATGACCCGCCACAATATCGGGTTTCTGGTGCTGGATGAACTCGCCGGACGCCTGAACCTTTCTTTCCGCCGGAGTTGGTGGTCGCCCGTACAGACGGCTAAAGGCAAGATCGGCCAGCAGCCAGTGCGACTGGTGAAACCGCAGACCTTTATGAACCGGAGCGGACGGGTGGTTAGTCCGGCGCTCCGCCAGGTCGGCGGGAAAACCGACGATCTGCTGGTGATATTTGATGATACGGCGCTCAGTTGGGGTCAGTTGCGTGTGCGGGCTCAAGGCTCGTCCGGCGGACACAATGGAGTGCAGTCGGTGATGGATGCGCTGGGGGGCGGCGCTTTCGGCAGGATTCGGGTTGGCATCGGCCCGAAACCTGATAGTGTGTCGCTCTCAGATTATGTCCTCGGTTCGTTTTCGGACGCCGAGCAGCAGAATTTGAAAGAAGTGGTTCGCCGTGCCGCGGATGCGGTGGAGATGGTTTGCACCGCGGGTGTCGAGCAGGCCATGAACTGCTTTAACAGGGTATAGGTAAGGAGAGAGAAATTGAAAACACTGTACGAGGGGCTTTTTATTTTCCCCGAAACGTTGGATGAGGCACAGCTGGATCAGGCTATTGAAGCCGTTAAGGTCGAGCTGGAGAAGCTGGGCGGCGCACTGGAAAGTTCGACGCGGCTTGGAAAACGGTCGTTTGCACGTCCGCTTAGAAAGAAAAAGGGCGGCATTTATGTGGTGATCATGTTCCGTCTTGAAGGCGGACAGATCGACGCGCTTAAACGCCGTCTGAAACTCGCCACCAACGTGTTCCGCGCACAATTTATGGAAAAGAGCGGGGCGGTTACAGCGCAGGAGGCATAAGATGTCGACCCTGAATCGAGTATTCCTGATGGGTAACCTGACCCGCGATCCCGAAGTGCGTTATACGTCTTCGCAAATGGCGGTGGGCACCTTGGGAATGGCCATCAACGAAAAATACAAAAATAAGGCCGGCGAAACCGTTGAGAAAACGGTGTTTGTGGATGTGGAGGTTTGGGGACGTCAGGCGGAAACCTGCGCGGAATACCTTCATAAAGGATCGCCTGTTTTTGTTGAAGGAGGCTTGAAGCTTGATCAGTGGGAAAATCAGCAGAAGGAAAAGCGCAGTAAATTGATGGTGAGCGCAACCCGGGTGCAGTTTCTTGGGGCGCCCAAGCGCGGAGCGGAGACCGCTGACGCACCCCAAAGCAGCATGCCGCCACCGGCAGATTTTGAAGCACCGGCTGCGGATGAAGACGACATTCCATTTTGATAAGGAAAGGATATAGATCATGGCATACGACAAAGAGGAAAAAACCGGCCGGCTTCTCGAAGGCGTGACCGAAATTGATTACAAGGATGCGGAATTGCTCCGTAAATTTATGACCGAACGCGGCAAAATTCTTTCGCGCCGTTACACCGGCGTAACATCCAAGCAGCAGCGTCAGGTTAAGCGGGCAATCCGCCAGGCGCGTGTAATGGGGCTTTTGCGCTAAGGCGCGCGAACAGAGGAGAATTGAAATGGCTGTAGAAGTTTTATTGATGAATGCGGTGCCGGGACTCGGCATCGAAGGCGATGTGGTTCGCGTGGCCGACGGCTACGCCCGGAACTATCTTCTTCCAAACGGGCTGGCCTCGGAAGTAACCGAAGGTAAGAAACGCCAGATTGAGAAGAAACGGATCGAGCGGCTTGAGCTGTTGCGCAAAGAAAAATCGGCGGCCGAAGAGCTGGCGAAAAAGTTTGAAAGCATCTCCTGCACGATTGCGGTTAAGACATCGGAAGGCAACAAGATGTTCGGCTCGGTCACAGCGGCGCAGATTATCGAAAAACTGGCCGAACAGGGACTCACGCTGGAACGCAATCAGATGAAACTCGATGCGCCCCTGCATGAGCTGGGCGTGTTCGATATTACCGTGACTCTTCACCCGGAAGTAAAAACTGTTCTGAAGGTATGGATCGTTGAAGAATGAGTTCTATCGATCAGAGCGGGCGTCGTCTTCCGCCCTATAGCGAGGAAGCCGAACGAGGCGTTCTCGGCTCCGCTCTGATCGAATCCACCCGGGTTATAGAACTCTGCTCCATCAAATCACTTTCGGCTGAATCATTTTACGTTCCCGCCCATCGGCTGCTTTTCGAGCAGCTCATGGGAATGTATCAGGCTGGGCGGGCGATCGATCTGCTGACTGTCGGCGAGGATCTTAAAAAAAACGGCCGGCTTGATCAGGCTGGCGGATACGGGTTCCTTGAAGGGCTGATCGACAGCACACCGACATCGGCGCATGCCGAATTCTACATGGATATCGTCCAGCAGAAACATCTGCTGCGGCGCATCATCACTCAAGCCGCCGAAACGATCGACAGCTGCTACAGCCCTGATGAAGAGGCGGAGCAACTCCTCAGCCGGACGGAAGAGGCGTTTTTCGAATTAAGCGACAAGAAGACGGCCTCATCCGAAGATTGGCAGAAGGTGGTTTATAAAACCACCGGACAGATCATCGAAGGCAACATTCTCGACAACGGCGTGCCGACTGGCTTTGCCGATCTCGACAAGGAACTGCGGGGGCTTCACAACACCGACATGATTGTTCTGGCGGCCCGTCCCTCCATGGGAAAAACGTCGCTGGCGATGAACATTGTGGAACACGCCGCGCTTGGGCGCGGCGGCGGGAAAAAACACTCGGTTGGTGTGTTCAGTCTCGAAATGTCGCAGGAGCAACTCGTTCGCCGTATGCTCTACAGCAAAGCCGGCGTGCCGGCCTGGAAAGATTTTTTCTCCGATACCGATCGCAACCGGATTTCATCCGCTTCAGATCATCTCGGGAAGGCCTCGATTGTCGTCGACGACTCCGCCGGTCTGGATGTGATGGATCTGCGTGCCCGCGCCCGCCGCATGAAACGGATTTACGGCGTCGATCTGATCGTGATTGACTATCTGCAGCTGCTGAACGACAAGCGCCGCTCGCGCGATGGACGTCAGCAGGAAACGGCCTCGATCTCAAACAGCATCAAAGCGATGGCTAAGGAATTAAAAATTCCGGTGCTGATTCTGAGCCAGCTCAGCCGCGCGCCGGAACAGGGTGGGCGCGAAGGAAATAAACCGCGGCTTTCCGACCTGCGCGATTCCGGGGCCATTGAGCAGGATGCGGACGTCGTGTTGTTGCTCCAGCGCCCTTCTTATTATAATAAAGAGCTGGAAGCTGGCTCCGGAGAGGATACGCTGGCGGTCGTGGATATTGCCAAGCACCGTAATGGGCCGACCGGCGAGGTGAAGCTGAACTTTTTCAGGGAAATCACACGGTTTGAAGATCGCGATACACGACACGGAACGGACGGCGCAGCGGAGTAAAAAACATGACTAGAAAAACCAAAAAACTTCTGGGCGTGCTGATGCTGGCCGCCGGACCGGCCTTGTCCGGATTCTGCGCTCTGGTGCTCAGCGAAATTCGTATAGAAAACGTCAACAAGGTCGTGCTGGATGAATCTTTTGTGCAGGCTTATACGTCGTTGCGCGCCGGGCAGTCGATTGTAAGCGAGGCGGAGCTGAATGCGGCGGTGGCTCATGATGTGGATAATTTGAGACGCTCCGAACGGTTCTCCTATGTCCGTGCGGTTGTTGAACAGGACGGCGATAAATTCACCTTAGTCTACAAGGTTTCCAGCCGCTTGCGCCTACGGCAGATTGATGTTACCGGCGCGGAAGGAATCGGTAATCGCAAAATCAAGAAGGAACTCGGGATAGAACTGGGCGACTATGTGGACGAAGCACTGGTGGGCGAAAAGGCCCGCAAGCTGGAAGCCTACTGTCAGAAAAATAAATATCCCGACGCTAAAGTGGCCTGGGAGTTAAAGCCGGATGAAAAAACCGGCGCGGCCGATCTTCTGCTGAAAGTGAGTGAGGGCGAAAAACTGCGCGTGAAGCGGATCAGTTTTGAAGGAGAACACCTGACGAGTGACAGTTTCTGGCGGCGGTTGGTTCCCAACATTTTCCCGTCCAAAAAAGTCGCCTCCCGCTATGAGCCCCGGGAATTGCGAAAGTTGATGCAGCAGAAAAAGACCTGGTGGATTACGCCCTGGTTCGGGGCATACAAGCCGGAGATGAAAGAAACTGATTTGGCGGCGATCCGTAAATTTTATCAGGATCGCGGTTTTCTGAACGTGAAAGTGGATGGACCTGAGCTCAAGCCGCTCGGCGACGGAAAGCTGGAACTGGTTTATCACATTGAGGAAGGAGTCAAATATCAGATCGGCTCCATCGGCTTTGACGGGAATACTCTTTATGAAACCGGCGAGCTTGAAAAGCAGGTGAAGCTGCAATCCGGGGCGGTCGCTTCTCGTGCGGCAATCGATGAGGCCGCTTCGTCAGTGAATCGTTACTACGGGAACCGCGGATATATTCGCAACGATGTGCAACCGGTGATTAGTACCGATCCTGAAACCAAGACGGCGTCCATCCGCTTCAGTGTGCGTGAAGGCGAAAAGGCGCACATCAATGAGGTCGATATTCGCGGCAACGAAAAGACGCGTGACGAGGTGATGCGTCGCGAACTGGCAGTTTACCCAGGCGAGATGTTCCATCAGCAGAAAGTGGAGACCAGCGAAAGCCGTCTCAAGAATCTGGGTTATTTTGAAACTGTCAGCAGCTCGTATGCGCCGGCCGAAGGAACCAACACTTACGACCTTGCGTTTAAGGTTAAAGAAAAAGCCATGGGAAGCTTCCTGATCGGCGCGGGCTTTTCCAGCGTGGACAGTCTGGTCGGATTTGCTGAGCTTTCGCATGGGAACTTTGACATTAACCGCTGGCCGCCGGTCGGTGACGGGCAGAAGATGAAAGTCCGCGTGCAGGCGGGCACGAAACGCACCGATCTGGAGGTCTCTTTTATTGAGCCGTGGTTTATGGATCGCAAACTGGCACTGGGACAGGATTTTTATTATCGCACCGCCAGCTATTACAGCGACCAGTTTGATTTACAGACGGTGGGGAGCAAAACCTCACTTACCAAGCCTATTCTGGATCCGTTTACTCGCGGAACGCTGAGCTACTCGCTTGAGCAGTTCAATGTTGATAATGTGGCCATAAACGCGCCGAAGGAAATATTAGACGACAAGGGCGCGCATCTCAAATCAACAGCGGGAGCTGGTCTCTCCCGCGACACCCGCGATCAGTTTTTTATTCCTACCAAAGGAAATTTAAGTTCAGTCGGTGTTGAGTTGTCCGGCGGGCCACTGGCTGGAGATGAAAGTATCTATGCTCTGGAGGCCAAATCTTCTCAGTTCTGGCCGGTGTTGGACGACCATGTTTTTAACCTGAAAGGCGAGGTGAAAACGGTCGACAGTTACGGTAGCGAGGGGGTGCCGATATATGACCGGCTGTTTCTCGGCGGGCCCCGCACGATCCGCGGATTTGCCTATCGGGATGTCAGCCCCCGAACAAAATATACTACAGGAGATCCGAGCGAACCGGTTGGCGGCCTGAGTAGCTGGTATGCTACTGCTGAATATACGGTTCCGCTCTGGAGTAAAATTCGCGGCGCAGTCTTCTATGACATTGGCGCGGTTTCAGAAAACTCCCTTGACTGTTTTGGGGCTGACATCAATTCCAGCTACGGTATTGGTGCGCGGATTGACCTGCCGATGTTCCCGTTGCGTCTGGATTATGCAATTCCGCAGCTTACGGATAAATACAATTCCGGTGCCAGCGGACGATTCAGCTTCCTGTTGGGATACGCGTTTTAATCAGCGAAACAAGGAGAAGAGATGAAGAAATTTTTATTGCTGAGTGCAGCCGTTTTTATGCTGGCTGGGTCGTCGATGGCCGCAGACAAGATTGTTTTTATCGATCTGGAAAAGGTTTTTAACGGGTTCTATAAAACGCAACTGGCAAAATCCAAGGTGGAAGTTCAGCAGCAGGATATTGAAGCAGAAAAGAAGGGCATGGTGGATGAAATGACCGCCATGACCACTGAGGTGGATGCGCTGAAAAAAGAAGCGCGCGACACCACGCTGACCGACGAAATTCGAGACAGTAAACGGATGTTGTACGAAGAAAAACTGCTCAAATTACGCACGAAGCAGAAAGAAATTGAGGATTTCGCCACCCGACGTCAGCAACAGCTCCAGCTCCAGGTCACCCGTATGAGTCAGACCATCATGGATGAAATACGGCAGACGGTTGTGGAGTACGCGAAAGCGGAAGGGTTTATGGCGGTCGTCGATAATTCGGCGCGTCGCGCGGCGATCGGTGTTTTTGTTTACACCCATCCCGATGCCGAGATCACAGAAACCATTCTTAAGGAACTGAACAGCAAGCGTCCTGACGTATCGAAAGAGGATCTGTTTGATAGCGGAGCGGAAACCAACAAGGTTATGAGGGGCGGCGACAAGTACGAAACAGAAACCAATAAGGTTACGAAGGGTGGCCGCAAGTCATGAATCTTTCCGAACTAGCCCGCCGAATTGATGGCGTTTTTGCTGGCGATGGTGAAGTAGACATTCGCGGCGTTGCCGGTATCCGCGAGGCCGGAAGCGGCGAAGTTTCCTTTATCGCCAATCCGCGCTACGCTTCGGAAGCCGCTGCGACCAAAGCCTCGGCAGTGATTGTTGCAGAGGACTGGGATACGGACTGTCCGGCAACGTTGATTCGCGTTAAGAATCCTGATGAGGCGTTTGCCAAAGCCACCGCGATTTTCTACATTCCGGCGCCTGCCCTTGCTCCCGGTGTGCATCCATCCGCTGTTGTGGCACAGGACGTCGAACTGGGGCCTGGAGTCTGCGTTGGCCCTCTTTGTGTCATTGAATCCGGCGTCAAAATAGGTGCCGGAACAGTGATTTCCGCACAGTGTTATATCGGGTTCCGATCCGTTGTCGGCGAAAAAAGCTTTTTCTATCCGCAGGTTTCTCTGCGCGAGTTTGTGAAGATCGGTAGTCGCTCTATTATCCACAACGGAACCGTGATCGGAAGTGACGGCTTTGGCTACTCAGTTGACGGCGAAGGCGTCCGGACAAAAATTCCACAAGTTGGAATTGTTGAGGTTGGTGATGATGTCGAAATCGGCGCGAACGTAACCATTGATCGCGCCCGCTTTGGAACAACAAAGATCGGTAACGGCGTCAAAATCGATAATCTGGTTCAGATCGCCCATAACGTCATTATCGGAGATCATGCGGTTATCGTTTCGCAGGTTGGCATCTCCGGCAGCACGTCTATCGGATCGAAAACGATTTTGGCCGGTCAGGCTGGTGTTTCTGGACATCTTAAGATCGGCTCTGGAGTGATCATCGGCCCGGGGGCAGGCGTCGCCAAAGATATTCCGGACGGGGTTCATGTCCTGGGTTCGCCGGCGATGCCCGTAAACAAAATGAAGCGCATGCATGCCAGCATTATGTTGCTCCCCAAAATGAAAGACCGCATGGCAGCTATTGATGCCAGAATCCGTAAGCTTGAGGAAATTGGCCAAGAAAAAGGCTAGATACATAATTGTATTTTAAATTTTAATGAAGTTACATTTTGGTGCCAAATATGGCGGAGTTATCAAAATAGGCTCACGACTTTATTTGGCGTAATCTGTTAATTATAAATGTATTGGTGATTTGGAATGCCTGATTTGTTTCAGAGGTACAGTTATTGCTAAATAAAATTTGTTTGTTAAATTTCCGATCACAAAATTGCGACGGAATTTTTCAGATTCACAGGGAACTATAGTTAAGGAGAAAAAATGGCTAATTCGACAGAACTGTTTGGTGAAAATGTATTCAGCATGCGAGTCATGCGCGAACACCTTTCCGAGAAGACCGTAAAATCACTCGAAGCGACCATCAAGACCGGTAAGAGTCTAGATGCTGGCATTGCCGATGAAGTGGCTGAGGCCATGAAAGAATGGGCCGTTTCCAAGGGCGCGACACACTTCACTCACTGGTTCCAGCCGCTGACCGGCTCCACCGCCGAAAAGCACGACTCCTTTATCGTTCCGGACGGGCAGGGCTCCGTGGTCTGCAAATTCTCCGGTGCGGAACTTATCCAGGGCGAACCGGATGCCTCCAGCTTCCCGTCAGGCGGCCTGCGCGCGACCTTCGAAGCCCGTGGCTACACCGGCTGGGACCCCAGCAGCCCCGCCTTCATCAAAGATAACACTCTTTGCATCCCGACCGTTTTCTGCGGTTACCACGGCGAAGCGCTCGATAAGAAGACCCCGCTCCTGCGTTCCATGAAAGCCCTTAGCGAACAGGCCGAACGCCTGGCCAAGCTCTTCAAAGTTCCTTGCAAGCAGACCGCGTTCTCCACGCTGGGTGCCGAACAGGAATATTTTCTGATCGATGAAGAGATGTACAATGCCCGTCTCGACCTGCAGCAGACCGGCCGCACCCTGTTCGGTAGCAAGCCGGCCAAGCATCAACAGATGGAAGATCACTATTTCGGTGCCATCAAGACCCGCGTAGTGGCCTTTATGGAAGATTTGGATGCCGAACTGTGGAGTCTGGGCGTGCCGTCCAAAACTCGCCACAATGAAGTCGCTCCGGGACAGTTTGAAATGGCTCCGATCTTCGAAAGCCTCAATCTGGCAGTCGACCACAACATGATCTCCATGGAAGTGCTCAAGAAGACCGCTGAGAAACATGGCTTCGTCTGCCTGTTGCACGAAAAACCCTATGCGGGTGTTAACGGCTCCGGCAAGCACAACAACTGGTCACTCTGCGGTCCGGATGGTAAAAACTGGCTCTCGCCCGGCGATAACCCGCACGAAAACGCCAAGTTCATGACCATGATCTGCGCGCTGATGAAAGCGGTCGATACCCACGCGGATATTCTTCGCGCCACGGTCGCCACCGCCGGCAACGATCATCGTCTGGGTGCTAACGAAGCGCCTCCGGCCATTATCTCGATCTTCCTCGGCGATCAGCTCACCGATATCGTCGAACAGATCGAAAAAGGCGGAGCCAAGTCCTCCAAGGACGGCGGACAGATTCATCTTGGTGTGGACACCCTGCCAAAACTGCCGCGCGGCAACACCGACCGCAACCGCACCTCACCGTTTGCCTTCACTGGCAACAAGTTCGAATTCCGTGCGGTCGGCTCCAACCAGAGCTGTTCCGGTTCCAACGTGGCGATCAACACCATCGTGGCGGAAGCACTCGACGAAATCTGCACCAAGCTCGAAGCGGATGTCAAAGCCGGCAAGAACTTCAATGACGCTCTGCAGGCACTGCTTGCCAGCATCATCAAGAAGCATAAACGCATCCTGTTCAACGGCGACAACTACACCGAAGCCTGGGCCAAGGAAGCGGCAAAACGCGGTCTGCCGAACGTCAAAAAGACGCCGGATTCCCTCAAGTCATTCAACACCGAAAAAGCGAAGAAGCTCTTCAGCAAATACGGCGTACTGAGCGAAAAAGAACTGCACTCCCGCTTTGACATCTACAACGAAACCTACGAAAAGATCGTTGAGATCGAAGCCGGCGTAACGCTCAACATGGCCAAAACCATGATCATTCCGGCGGCCATGACCGCGCAGGCGGAACTGGCGGCCTCCATCAAAGCGATCGCGGCGGCAGGCGGAACAGCCGTCGGCGCCAAGGCGTCTCTCAAAGCGATGAGCTCGGAAACCGAAAAGCTGTACAAAGCAGTTGCTCTGCTGGAAAAAGCTCATGGTGCGGCCAAGCTGATTGAAGCGATGGGCAAAGTTCGTACTTCCGCTGATGCCCTCGAAAAGATGGTCCCGGACGACATCTGGCCGATGCCGACCTATGCCGAAATGCTGTTCATGATGTAATTGAACCAGTACATCAAAACAGGAAAGGCTCCCTGAAAGGGGAGCCTTTTTTATTGGGGTGCGTCGAGTCAGGCTTCTCTAAGAAAATTTCTGATGAAGGGAATAGAACGCCTGACACAGTTCTTCAATGCCGCTTTCAGGCGAACGAAGCAACCAGCAGATCTCTTCGCGGTCCGCATGTTTTGTCAGTAGCAGTGGCAGCGCCGCATAAAGCCGCAACCGCGGATGGATGAGACGATGAGGCATCGCGCCCGGCCCGAAGGCTCGCAGGTTATGCATCGCATTTTTCAACGGCGAGCCTTCTTTTCCAAGGTCTGGAAAAGCATGGGCATATTTTTCCACGGTTTTGAACTTCCGGTTGAGCCGCCGCCGCTCATACCAAAGAAAAAACTGCTCATAACGTCTCGCGGTCTCTGCAAAATGCAGATGGACATTGCTGTTTTTCAAGGTTTGGAAATCGACCCGCTCCTTTAAATCAATTGCGCGGCAGTAGGCTTCCACCAAAGCGCGCGCATCATCCAGTCCGGAAAGGTCAATCTCCGGCAGGCGGTTTCGTTTAACGGCACAAGAAAGATCGTAGGCTCCGCGCAGCAGCAGCGCGCAGTCGCCGAAAGCGAGGTCGGCTTTGAACAGGAATTTCAGAAAACGCATCCGCTCTTCGTGTGTCAGCGGTTCCGGCTGGGCGAGACGGCACTTGATGTCGAGCAGCAGCTTACCGCAGTTCATCAGCAGGCGTGTGCCTTCCGAGCGCGGAATCGCATCAGGTGCATAGGCCGGCATGGCATCGAGAATGGTTTGATTCCCGCGGAGTACGCGGTGGCCGTACTTCATTTCGTAGTTCAGAAGCGAGAACTCGCACTTCGGTAACGCGGTGGCGAGATAAGGGCGCAGATCAACCGGCAGGCCGAGCTCATCCGAAAGTTCTTTTCCCAGCTTCTTGAGCGCGTGCTTCAGCAGCGGATCAAGCGAGTGGGTCACTACGACCAGATTGTAGTCACTGAAAGGCAGTTCTTCGCCGTCTAGGTCGATCATCAGCGAGCCTTCGCCGCGACCGTAGCTGCCGAAAAGAACCAGTGCTTTCCAATGTTTGGAAAAACCCGACGCATAAACTGCGTCGGCAATGCGCTTCATATCCGCATCAATGCGCGCATCGAACGCCGGGGAGCCTTTGACGGAATACTTACCCACAAACACCCGCTTTCAGTTCATAGCCGATGTTCATCAGATATGTTTCAGAGCGGCTTTGCCGATGGAGTAGACGTTGAAGCCAACTTTGTGCAGCGCTTTATGGTCGAGATGGTTGCGGCCATCGAACAGGAACGCAGGCTGAACCATGTTGTCGAAAATCTTCTGATAATCGAGCGTCTTGTACTCTTTCCACTCAGTCAGCAGAGCGACGGCATGCGCACCTTTGGCCGCTTTGTAGGGATCCGGCTCAAACTTAACGCGGTCGATCACGTCCGCCAGATCAATCTTGGCATGCTCGATGGCCTGTGGATCGGTAATGACGACTTCGGCGTTTTCCGCCAGCAGTTCGCGGGCGATCAGAATGGCGGGACTTTCGCGCGTGTCGCCGGTATCGGCCTTGAACGCAAACCCGAACAGAGCGATGCGCTTGCCGGCGATCGTGTTGAACATTTCCTTGAGCATACGCGAAACAAAGCGGCGCTCCTGATACTCGTTCATCTTAACGACCTGCCGCCAGTATTCGGCGACTTCGTGCAGGCCGTAGGTTTCGCAGAGATAAACGAGATTGAGAATATCCTTCTTAAAGCACGAACCGCCGAAGCCGACGCTGGCCTTCAGGAACTTCGGACCGATCCGGCTGTCCGTGCCGATCGCCCGAGCCACTTCACCGACGTCGGCGTCTGTCGCTTCGCACAGTGCGGAAATACTGTTGATGGAGCTGACGCGCTGGGCAAGGAAGGCGTTAGCCGTCAGCTTGGACAGCTCGCTCGACCAGAGATTGGTGGTCAGGATTTTTTCCTGCGGAACCCACGCGGCATAAACGTCAGCCAGCGCCTTAATCGCTTTCTTGCCTCTGGGCGTCGGATGGCCGCCGATCAGAATACGATCGGGATTTTCCAGATCGGCGATGGCCGTGCCTTCCGCCAGAAATTCCGGATTGGAGAGAACGTCGAAATGAACGCCGGTTTTGCCGCTGTGCAGGATGCGCTCCATGGCGGCGGCGGTGCGAACGGGCAGGGTGCTCTTTTCGACCACGATCTTATCGGAGGTCGACAGTTCCAGAATCTGGCGGGCGCATTTTTCCCAGTACTGCAAGTCGGCGGCGCAACCCGCGCCGTGACCGAAGGTTTTGGTCGGCGTGTTGACGCTCACAAAAATAATGTCGGCTTCCTTGATCCCCTTCACCACGTTCGTGGAGAAAAAGAGGTTTTTGCCGCGGGCGGCCTTCACCACCTCGTCGAGACCCGGCTCGTAGATCGGCAGAGTATCGGAATTCCAGGCGTCGATACGCTTCTGGTTGATGTCCACCACGGTCACTTTGACCTTGGGATTCTTCTTGGCGATCATCGCCATCGTCGGCCCGCCGACATAACCCGCACCGATGCAAA
>JBAXDG010000024.1:0-20981 GCA_037141075.1 Kiritimatiellales bacterium | reverse complement strand
CGATATTGTAGTTATACTGAATCGCAATCTTCAGCGCGGCCTCGACTGCGCTACATCCGTCGCTGGCGAAAACCGAGTGACGATCCGGCGTCGGCATCAGGTTTGCCAGCCGGTTCGCCAGTTCCAGTACGCCCGGATGGGTCAGGCTGCCGGTAATGCTGTGTTGCAAAACGCCCGCCTGTTTCTGAATGGCCTCGACCACCTTCGGATGGCCATGACCCAGCGCGCAGGCCCACCAGCTTGAAACGATATCGACGTAGCGGTTGCCCTGATCGTCGAACAGATAGATTCCTTCGCCCCGCACAATATTCGGGAACCCTTTCTCAATCGCCGAGAACGGCGTATAGGGCTGGAAAATCCGGTTTTTCATTGCCGGTGAATTTACACCAATCGGCACGAATCGGAAGAGGGTTTTAATTGCGGAATTTAAAGGGGATGGTTTGACAGGATCTACATGATGAACAGGAGGGTGGAATAAGCTGATTTTAAACAACCAACTTTACAAAGCAGGCACCGGAGGAACGCCGGTAGCCTCAACTTGGTTGTTGGGGTTGTTATTCTGTTTCTGCTGTGTGCGTCACCAACTCGCCATTGCTTTGAGAGTTAATGATGTCTTTTGCCTCTCCCAGAGCTATGCATATTCTCCGTAACTCGTCTGGTGATAATTCATTCCGGATTTCAACATCAGAGTGCGGGGCTATGCTGAATGCGTTTTCGTGATCTATTCTGATCACAGTTTTGCCGATATCCTCTAGGAAGCTTGAACAGATGGTGTTGTCCTTGTTGCACGGATTCAAGAGCACCCTTCTGCGCATTCGGAAGTCAGATTCATAATGGCCGTTCAGGTGTGACCATGATGGCTCATATCCCTTTGCCGCAATTACGTAGCCATCAGTCCTGATGTCTTTACCGAACCACGCAAATGGCCAGAAGACGAGAACGAGGCCCTTGGGTTGATAGACACAAAAGCGATCGCCCTGATTATAAACAAAGGCATGGGCGATGAAGATATCGCCACTGGTCAAATCTGTGTAGCGTGGAACGACAATGGCTTGAGGGATTAATTGCCCGGTATCGTTATCAATTATCTTCATCGGCTCACTTGAAAGCGCTACTTGCCGATGTCCATAGTAAGGAAACACGCAGCCGCTTAGGATGAGTGATGTCAGCACAACAAGGATTCTATACACAACGATCCTCCTTAACATGGGAGCATGGCTTCTTGTATTCGACCCAACATTGAATATGGATCCATGACGCATTTGTTTGAAAACTGCGCTGAGCATAGCGGCGGTTTGTGGCGTTTGGCAACACTGCGGTGACGGATGTTGATGATGCGGGGCTGCCCGGGCTGTTGATCCTGTAGATCCTGTCAATCCCGTCTAAAAACAGCAGGTCAGGCGGCTGGCGATTTTTTCGATTGCGGCGGCGACGGTGACGGGGAGGTCGGAAAAGCGGGGGGCGGACTCCTGCAACTGCGGACAGAAGGGAATGGTTCCAAGTACCGGAACGGCTTCGAACTGCTCAGCCGTGACGACATTGTCCTCTTCGATCAATCCTAGTTCACCTTCTTCACTGGCGATGAAAACGATGCCGGCGATTTTCAATCCGGCAGCCTTCAGCGCCCGGATGGAAAGCAGCGTGTGGTTGATGGTTCCGAGGCCGGGACGCGCGGCGATGAGTACCGGAAGATTGAGCTTCACCATGAGGTCGAGCATCAGTTCGCGGCGGTTCAGCGGAACCAGCACGCCGCCTGCGCCTTCGACGATGAGAGTGTCATATTCTACGGCGAGTTCCTGCGCGGCGGAGATGATTTGTCCGAGCTCAATTTCCGTTCCGGCCAGTTCTGCGGCGAGGTGCGGCGAGCAGGCCGGCTCGAAGCGGTACGGCGACATCAGCGCACGGTCTTCTTCCGACACCGTCATTCCGGCCATGGAAAGTGAGTACCTCAAGTCTGAAGCCTCAAGCCTGAGGCCTTCCTTCACACATCCGGTTTGCACAGCCTTCATCGGCGCGGCGCTGATTCCGCGTCGACGGAGTTCCGCCAGCAGCAGCGCGCTCAGCGCGGTTTTGCCGATGCCGGTGTCGGTGCCGGTGATGAAGAATCCGTTCATGGCCTGGTCAGCAGCAGCGTTGCGGTTTCGTAGGTGGCGTAGACACCGTCGGGTGAGGTGTAGCGTTCCTGATAAATTTTGATCAGCCGATCAAGCTCGCCGCGGTTCAACGGGGCGCGTCCGGCGGCGACCTTGAAGCCGGTGACACCCTGTTCATGGATGGCCCGCAGGAAGTCGGTCGCGCTTTTATAGGAGACCTCTTCTGAGCTCAGCTTCTTGCGCAGGATTTTGAAGCCGGCGGCGCGAAGGTTTTCAGTCAGCTCCTCCAGCGTCGGCAGCGCGCTCGGCGGCGTTTTTTCCGGCGCGACTTCGCTGCGCACGGCGAGCAGCTCCTTCAGGGTTCCATTGAGCATCATGCCCAGCGAGAAGAAACCGTCTTTTTCCAGACATTGGAAAATATTCTCAAAGGTTTTCTTAAGGTCGGACGTCCAGTGCAGCGCGGCGCTTGAAACGATCAGCGGATAAGGATCCTGCACGCGCCAGGTTTGCGCGTCGCCGTGAATCCAGGTCACCTGCGGGAAGCGCTTAAATTTTTTGCGGCTGTACTCAACCATTTTTTCAGACAGATCGACGGCGTCGATCAGCACATCCGGAAACTGGTCGACCAGCAACCGGGTGAGCTGTCCGGTTCCGCAGCCCAGCTCCAGAATCTGCTCCGGATAAATTTCGGGCAGGACATCGCAGACCGAACGGGCCAGCGAGAGCTGCGGGCGGGCGTGGCGGTCATAGGTTTCGACGGCGGCTGAAAAGCGTTTTTCGATCATTGTGTTTCCTTGGCCAGAAAATGCCGTATGTGCGGGGCGATGGCAAGCGCGGCGGGCTGATGTCCTTCATCCGCTAGCCGGATGCAGTTTGCTGACGGCAGGTGTTGCGCCAGCCAATCCGACGCTTCCGGCGGAATAATCAAATCCTCTTCACCATGCAGAAGCAAAACGGGGATTCCAAGGTTTGGAACCGTGGTACGCAGGTCGGCGGTGAGCAGATAGTCGAGGCCTTCCGCAAGATGGCCGCCCGGCTCCGCCGGTTGCGGCGGACGGGGAAAACAGACGTTCTTATAAAATTCGGCCAGCACCGCGCCGGGATCGCGGCGAAGTTGAACGATCATGCGGCGCAGGAATTTTTCCGGAATGCCGCAGGAATAGTTTTCTGTAGCGCAAAACCGGGCGGTGGCGGAAATCAGCACCAGTTTCTTGCAGGATGCGGGCAGATGCTCAAGCGCCAGTATGCCGCCCATCGACCAGCCGACAACGTAGTCGGCGTCCGGGATTTTTTGCGCGGATAAGACCTGCGCACCGGTCAGAATCTGTACATCAAAATCTGCCGCGAGTTGATCGGCGAGCGGCCGCATCGAGCCGGTTCCGTGCGCCCAGCCGGTTATCATGACGAGAGAAGAATTCATTTTAGACAGGATTTACAGGATCGACAGGATTGGAGTTGAGGCTGCGGACTTTACGTTTTACTTCAACTCCGGTTGGTGAAAAGTTGAGAATCAAGCCGACCGGTTTGCCGGTTGCGGTCAGGTAGTTGACCAGTTGCACTTCATGGACGGCAATAATCTTTGTGACGGACTTCAGTTCAATGATAACGCTTTCTTCCACCAGCAGATCCGCAAAAAATGAGCCGACGCATTGGCCGTCATATCGTACATCAACAGGAACTTGTGATTGGGCTCGCAGTCCCGCGTTTTCCAGTTCGATCAACAGGCTTTTTTCATAAACAGACTCGAGGAATCCGCACCCCAGCTTTTTGTAAACCGTGTACGCGCATCCGATGATTTTCTCTGTCAGTTGTTCGAGCTCCATTTTTTGACCTCTTCCTGTCAATCCTGTCGATCCTGTCAAATTTTCTCCTGTACCGCCTCGACAATCTGTTTGGCTGCAAACTCGAGATCGTCGATCAAATGGGCCAGCGTGACGGAGAGGCGCAGCCGGGCGGTTCCGGCGGGTACGGTCGGCGGGCGGATGGCAGCGGCGATGATGCCGCGCTCGCGCAGCCGTTGCGAAACGGCCAGCGCTTTTTCGTTATCGCCGATGACGACGGGGATGATCTGGCTGGCGCTTTGCAGGGTGTCGAGTCCGCCCGCTTGAAGCAGTTCCCGGAAATAAGCGGCATTGGCCTGGAGGCACGGGCCCAGGTTCGGGCTGGCTTCGAGAACGTCCATGGCGCCGAGCGCCGCGCCGATGACGGCGGGCGGCGGCGCGGTGGTGAAGATGAATGCGCGCGAGGATTGAATCAGCAGTTTGCGCAAATTTCCGGAGCAGGCGACGAATCCGCCGTAGCCGCCGAACGCTTTGCTCATTGTGCCCATTAAAACGGTGACGGAGCTTTCGAGGCCGTGTTCGCGGATCAGCCCCGCGCCGTGCGGCCCGAAAGTTCCGGAGGCGTGGGCTTCGTCCACCATCAGCATCGCGCCGTACTGTTCGGCCAGCGCGGCGATTTCTTTCAGCGGGGCGATATCGCCGTCCATGCTGAAGACCGATTCGGTGATGATCAGATGGCGGTGCCCGTCGGCCGGGAAACTCCGCAACCGGTTTTCCAGCGATTGGACGTCGTTATGGGCGAAGCGGACGAGCTTGGCGCCGCTGAGCTTGCAGGCATCGATCATGCTGGCGTGAACCAGCTTGTCGGCGAAAATGATGTCGTCACGCCCGGCGAGTACGGGAATGGTTCCGGCGTTAGCCATGTAGCCCGAGCCGAAAACCAGCGCCGCCGGATAACCCTTTTCTTTGGCGAGCCGCGCTTCCAGTTCTTCGTGAATCGGCAAGGTGCCGGTGACGAGACGCGAACCGCCGCTGCCGGTGCCGTATTTTTCGAGCGCCTGGCGCGACCGGTCGACGACGTGCGGATGGCGGACGAGGTCGAGGTAGTCGTTGCTGGAAAAGTTGAGTATTTCCCGTCCGTCGACGGTGATTTTGCCGCCGCACGCCGGATAGACGCGGGCCTGCCGCTCCAGTCCTTGCGACCGGGCCTCTTCCAGAATCGCGCTGATCCACTCTTCTCTCATCGGGCGCCTAGTGTGTGCAGGTCAGCGCAACCTGCGCAAATCTGAAATTTCGTTTCTTTTGGGCGGCCATTTCCGATAACATCCGAACCCTCACTTTGGGAAAGAGACCTGTTTTATGGATTGGAAAAAATTAGCAGACCGGATTTTGGATGGCGGAACGGTTTCCCGTGAAGAAGCGCTGGCGGTTTTACAGTCGCCGAACGAGGAGATTCTCGATGTGCTTCAGGCGGCCTATCGCATCCGGAACAAATATTACGGCAACAAAGTCAGCCTGCATGTGCTGAAAAACGCCAAAAGCGGGGTCTGCCCCGAAGACTGCGCCTTTTGCAGCCAATCCAAATCGGCGGAAAGCGGCGTGGAAAAGTATGCCATGCAGTCGGCGGACGAAATCGTCGCCGGTGCCGGAGAGGCAAAAGAGATGCAGGCACTGCGTTATTGCGTCGTGACCAGTACGCGGGCTCCTTCGGAAAACGAAATGAGCGTAATCTGCGAAGCCGCCCGGCGCATCAAGGCGGAAAACCCGGCGCTCGAACTGTGCGCTTCGATGGGATTCCTGACCGAAGAAAAAGCCCGGCGTCTAAAAGAAGCCGGCGTGAACCGCTTTAATCATAATCTGGAAACCTCTGAACGGTTCTATCCTTCGATCTGCTCCACCCATAAATTCGCCGACCGGGTCAATACCGCCAAAATCGTCAAGCAAGCCGGACTGGATCTCTGCTGCGGCGGCCTGATCGGCATGGGCGAATCGCTCGAAGACCGCGTCGATCTGGCGCTGAAACTCAAAGAGCTGGACACCGATTCCGCGCCGATCAACTTTCTCGATCCGCGCCCCGGCACCGGCATGGAAGGGAAAGCCCGCCTGACGCCGAACGACTGTCTGCGGGCGCTGGCGATGTTCCGTTTCGTACTGGTCGGCAGCGAAGTCCGTGTGGCTGGCGGACGGGAAACCTGTTTGCGTGACCTGCAGCCGCTGGCGCTTTATCCCGCCAACTCCATGTTCACGAACGGCTACCTCACCACCGGCGGACAGAATTTTGAACAGGATAAAAAAATGATCGAAGACGCCGGATTCGAAATCGGCCATCTGGTGAATGCTTAAGTAAGGAGAGATACTATGAATAGCGACAGAGTCAAAAAAGGAATGGAACGCGCCCCCCACCGCAGTCTGATGCATGCCACCGGACTGACCGATGAAGACATCAAAAAACCGTTCATCGCCGTCTGCAACTCCTTCAACGAAGTGATTCCCGGCCACGTTCATCTCAATCAGGTCGGACGGCTGATCTGTGAAGCCGTCCGCGAAGCGGGCGGAACGCCGCGCGAATTTAATGTCATCGGCGTCTGTGACGGTATCGCCATGGGCCACGAAGGGATGAAGTTTTCGCTGCCGAGCCGCGAGCTGATCGCCGACAGCGTCGAAACCATGGTTCAGGCGCACGCCTTTGATGCGATGATCTGTATTCCTAACTGCGACAAGATTGTTCCCGGTATGCTGATGGGCGCGGTTCGCTGTAACATTCCCACCATCTTCGCCAGTGGCGGCCCGATGGCCGCCGGCCGGCTGGAAGACGGCCGTGTGGTTGACCTCATCAGCGTCTTCGAAGGCGTTGCGCAGTGCAAGGCCGGTAAAATGAGCGAAGAGGATCTGCTTAAGCTCGAATGCGCGGCCTGTCCCGGCGCCGGTTCCTGCTCCGGTATGTTCACCGCCAACTCGATGAACTGTCTGTGCGAAGCGATCGGTATGGCACTGCCCGGCAACGGCACACTGCTCGCCATCGAGCCCGCCCGCCGCGAACTTTGGAAAGAAGCCGCGCGCCGCGCCGTTGCAATGGCCAAAGCCAACGGCCCGAAGCCGCGCGATATCGTCACGCATGATTCCGTTGATAACGCCTTCGTCCTCGATATGGCGATGGGCGGCAGCACCAACACGGTTCTGCATACGCTCGCCGTCGCCAACGAAGCGGGCGTCGCCTACGATCTCGAACGCATCAACCAGCTTTCCAAAATCACGCCGAACATCTGCAAGGTTTCTCCATCGTCGAGTTTTCATATCGAAGACGTCCGCGACGCCGGCGGCATCAGCGCCATCCTCGGTGAAATCAGCCAGATCAAAGGACTGCTCAAACTCGACTGCCCAACCGTCAGCGGCAAAACGCTCGGACAGAATATCGCCGGAGCCGTCAGCAAAAACGAAAAATGCATTCACAAAGTCGAAGACGCCTACAGCAAGCAGGGCGGACTCGCCATTCTGCGCGGCAATATCGCAGCGGAAGGTTCCGTTGTGAAAAGCGCGGGTGTTGATCCGAAGATGCTCGTCCACAAAGGACCTGCCGTTATCTTCGAATCACAGGAAGAAGCGTGCGAAGGAATTCTCGGCGGCAAAGTTAAAGCGGGCGACGTTGTCGTCATCCGCTACGAAGGGCCGAAAGGCGGTCCCGGCATGCAGGAAATGCTCGCGCCCACCAGCTACATCATGGGGCAGGGGCTCGGCGACAAAGTCGCGCTCATCACCGACGGACGTTTCAGCGGCGGAACGCGCGGCGCCTGTATCGGACATATTTCGCCCGAAGCGGCGGAAGGCGGGCCGATCGGTCTGCTCAAAACCGGCGACATTATCGAAATCGATATTCCGAACCGCAAACTGCACGCCGAAGTTTCGGATAAGGAATTCGCCGAGCGCAAAAAATCGTGGAAGAAGCCTGCGCCGCGTTACACCACCGGCTGGCTCGCCCGCTACGCCTCGCTCGCCACCAACGCCAGCAACGGCGCCGTGCTGAAATCGCAGTGCGATGTGTGTGATGTCTAAAGGTGGAGCGTGATCGCCGAGCACGCTTTGCTTGTCCACTGACGGAGAAAACGCGCCCGGCGGTCGCGTTCCACCTAAAGGAAGAAATGACGAAAAAGAAAAAAATCATCCTAGGTATCGTCGCCGTAGTGCTGGCACTGGCCGCCTACGGCTACTTCTTCGGCGTTCAGACAGAATGTGTAATAACGAGTCGGCTGTTTTTTAATCGTCCATGTCTGACTATTGTTCCTAAGCCGATGGCAGTAGAATCCTGGTCAGAGCCAGACGCGACGCTTGAAGCCTTCGATTATAGTTTTTCCGTTCCGTGGGATGGCTTTGTTCAAAAAATGACTGTTCCGGGCGCGGTTTGGTGGGCAACACCTAATACAAATATTTCCATTCTATGTATTTCTCCGTCGGGAGGTTTGTATGGCGCCCTGCTTGATGCCCGACAAGATCGGCATAATAGAACCCTCGTTGATGCGCTGAATAAAGATGGAGTCTCAAATACAAACTATTACATGTGGTCAAAAATGTGGAATGTTACTCCTCAGTCCATTTCTCTTTTTGACTCGCGACTCGAAGCCAAAGAGAAGTCCGGCCTGCTGGTTCTAAAAGCAATCGTAGCACCGACGAACCTGACTCATGTGCTGTCTTTCGATACAGGCAATGTAAAGGGTTTTCAAAAGGGAGTTCCTTCCGCAGACAGCGATGTGCTCCTGACGTTATTTGACCGATTTGACAGAGAAATAAAGATAGCGATTTCCAGAAAGGCATCATTTCCTATTACGCAGGCCGACATCAACACCATCATCACGACGTTTTCCAGCAAACCTTGAACTATTCGGGGTGCGGCGTGGAAGCCGCCTTCGTTTTCCTTCGTTACCTTCTGTAAAATGTCTCACAAACTCCATGGCAGACGGCCGGGAGAAGTTTTGTCGAGGTGGCCGGAGGAGAGCAGGGCGTCGAGCTGAGCGAGCAGCCGTTCCTTATCTTTCGGGAAGCGCGCTTCGAGCGGGACAATGTTCGACGAATGGTCGGCGCGGAAAACAGTCTGCTCCAGCTCCAATCCCTGGATCATTTCGCGCAGTTCCGCCACGGCATCGTATTCCGTAATCATTTTAAAAAATGTGGAAGCGGCATCCCTGCCGCTTTTTTGAAGAGGCTGGAAGCCTCTTCCACCATCATAGAGAGGCGTTCCCGGAACCGGAATCAATCGCAGAGCTGACAGCAAGCGCGGCTGCATTTTATTCACCGCCTCCGCCGTGGCGCGGGCATGTTCGAGCGAACGCTCTTTACCTGCCAGGCCGATCAGCACCATCACCGACATCCGTAATCCTGCCGCCTGCGCACAAAGCCCCGCTTCAATCATTTCCTCGGCGGACTCGCGTTTGTTGACCGTGCGCAACGTTTCATTGTCGCCGCTTTCCAGTCCCATGTAGAGAGTGTGCAGTTTCAGCTCCTTCAGTCGGCGCAGTTCATCGTCGGTCTTGGCCAAGATCGACGCGCCGTTGGCATAAACGCTGACGCGCGTCAGGTGCTGGAATTTTTCATTCAGCGAAACCAGCATCGTTTCCAAGGTTTGGAAATCGAGATGCATCACATCGCCATCCGCCAGAAAAACCCGCCGCGCCTTCGGCCACCGTTTTGCGGCTTTAGCGAATTCCTTTTCAGCGTGTTCCAATCCATGGAATTTATACGGCACGCCTTTGTACATTCCGCAAAAGGTGCAGCCATTCCACGGACAGCCGTCCGCCACGCGGAGAATCAGACTGTCCGCCTCTGCCGGCGGACGGAATAAGGTATGGCTTCGTTCGAACATGCCCGTCAAAATAGCAGGATATTTTTGATTTGAAACTTTTTGATGCTGGCCGTGGATATAATCCTTCAAATCTAAATCTCTGTGTGGTTCACTCGCGCAATGAGAAAGTACGGAGTTTTTCCTTTCGCGGTGTTTTTTGGGGCCTTTCTCCTTTTCCAAATTCAGCCGCTGATCGGTAAATATTTTCTGCCGTGGTTCGGCGGATCTCCATCCGTCTGGATGACCTGTCTGATGTTTTTCCAGCTTCTTCTGCTCGGCGGATATACCTATGCCCATCTTTTGCAGCGGGTTGTCCCGCGTCGGCAGGTGCAGATACATCTCAGTTTGCTGGCCCTCGCTTTGGCGGGCGGTGCCGCACTTTATTTTGTGTGGGGGAGTCCCATTCTTCCCTCCATCAACTGGCGTCCGGAACACACCAGCCATCCAGGCTGGAATATTTTCCGGCTGCTGCTCATCAGCATCGGAGCGGCATACTTTCTTCTTTCAACCAGCGCCTCTCTGCTGCAGGCCTGGTTCCATCGGGCGGAACCATCCCGCTCGCCGTATGTTTTTTATGTTGTCTCCAATATTGCCGCCATACTGGCTCTGCTGAGTTATCCTTTTCTGATTGAGCCAGCATTTACACTTAAGACACAGGCCCTGCTGTGGAGCGGCGGCTTTGCCGCCTATGTGATTTTGTGTCTGCTGTCCGCCCGGCGAGTGTGGCCGATTCTGACCGTGGAGAAGGATGATGCAGCGGCCGGCGATGAAAGGAATCCCGGCTGGAAAAGCTATCTAAACTGGATCGCGCTGGCCGCATGCGGTGTTCTGGCGCTGATGGCGATCACAAACCAGATGACGCAGGACATTCCTCCTGTGCCGTTTCTATGGATTCTGCCGCTGGTTCTGTATTTATTGACCTACATCATCGGCTTTGTAGACCGGCTTTCCGGCATGCAGAAATATTACATATTTCTGATTCCCCTCGCCGGCCTGGCGGCGTGGTACCTGGCTAGCAAAGGGGTCAAACTTGAAATCGGCAAACAGATTGCCGGATACGGATTTATTCTCTTTTCCATCTGCCTCTTTTGTCATAACGCTCTTTACCGCTGTAAACCGCAGCCGCGCCACTTAACCGGCTTTTATCTTTCTATTTCGCTTGGCGGGGCCTTGAGCGGAATTTTTGTGGCGATCATTGCCCCGCAGATTTTCCAGCTATACTGGGAATATCAGCTCGGCCTCATTTTGGCAGCGGTGCTGGCCGTCGTCTCGGTTTATTCCGACAAGCGGAATCCGCTTCATTTAATTCGGCACGGACTGTGGCTGGGCGTGATGGCGCTGGCATTTTATATTTGCCAGGACAGCATCAAGAGATTCAGCTCAGCGGTTTATATGGGGCGCAACTTTTTTGGAAGCATTGCCGTCCGGCGGTATGACGTGAGCATCAGCTCCGTCAAAGGAGAGGAATCTTTTCCGTTTTTCTCAATGGATCACGGGAGAATCAAATACGGCCTGCAAATAAATGGTTCAGAATTTAGAGATCGGCTGACCACCTATTATGGTGAAAGCAGCGGAGCCGGGCTGGCGCTTTTGAATCATCCTGGACGCCTTCGCGGCGAACCGATGCGTGTCGGGGTGCTTGGACTGGGAGTCGGTACGTTGGCCGCTTATGGAAAATCCGGCGATGTATACCGGTTCTACGAAATTAACCCGGACGTGATCCAGCTGGCCCGGGATTCCCGGTGGTGGTTCTCCTATCTGAAAAATTCCCGGGCGGAGATACAGGTCGTTGAAGGGGACGGGCGGATCAGTCTGGAGAACGAACTGAAAAAAGGTTCCGATGAATACGATGTTCTTGTTCTGGATGTTTTCAGCGGAGATCAGGTTCCGATCCATATTTTAACAAAGGAAGCTTTTGATATTTATCTGAAGCATCTGGCGAAAGGCGGCGTTCTCGCGATTCATATCACCAGTGGTTATCTGGATCTTCTCCCTGTGCTGATTCAGGCGAAAAACCATTTCAATTTGTATGCCGCTTATATTGATGACAATCCGGTCGTACAGATATGCGACCCCTCAGTTTGGGTTCTGTTCAGCCGTGACAAACAATTCATGGAACAACCGGCGATTGCCCGCGCCGATTCACTTGGGAGCCATCCGGTTCGGACGATCCGTCTGTGGACTGACGACTACGCCAATTTACTGGATGTGATCAAACGGTAAGAGAACTGCCTTTGCGGGAGTGGGAATTTTTAACCGCGAGAGAACGCGCAGAACGCAAAAGAGGAAGATTTTTTAGACAGGATTACAGGATCAACCGGATGTTGGGCAGGGCGAGTCTCTCCGCGTGTCCCGCCGTAGCCTTAGCGAAGGGGGAAGACCGCCGCCGTTTTTAATGTCTGGAATTCGCGTTTATTCGCGTCCATTCGCGGTTCAGAAACTTCCAATACTCCATTATCCCATTCCCCTTACTCCCACTTGTGCTTGGGATAGCGTCTTGAGAGCGCGGGGCGGAGTTCGGGATAGGCGGTGCGCCAGAAGGATTCTAAATCTTCCGTGATCTGTACCGGCCGTTTATTTGGCGCGAGCAGTTCGACGACGAGCGGGATTCTCCCGAACGCGATACAGGGCGTTTTACTCATGCCGAAAAAATCCTGAATCATGGCGGAGAGCACCGGCTTGTGTCCGGCTTCGTAGCGAATGCGCGCGCGGTGACCGGTCGGCATTTTAAACCGGTCCGGCATCTCTTTTTCAATCCACTGCTGTTGCTGATAGGTCAGCCAGTCGTGCACGACCGCTTTAACATTTGCTTCGCGTAGGTCTTTGCGGCAGACCGCGCCGAGGCAGAGTGATTCAAGCATGGCGCGCCGCGTCGCTTCATCGATCACCGGAATCTCTTTGTCGGGGCACCATTGCGCCAGCAGGTTGACACGCAGAATCCAGTTTTCGATTTCGTCGTCCCAGCCGGGAATATCGAGATTGCCTTTGAGCACTTCGCTTGCGAGCACGGCGGCGGCTTCATCGGGCTTCGGATCGTGCGTGATGGAAGAATCGAGCGCGAGGTCGCGGAACATCCTGCGCCGTTCAACAACAACGCGCTTAATCGAGGTGTCGTACTGCGGCGAGCGTTCCTCATGAAAATCTTCTGGGAACAGTTCTTCGAGCCATTCCTCCTGTATGGCGGTGGCGAGGTTGAGCAGGACGCCGGTCTGTCCGCGCGTCTGGCCGATCTCGGTGATCTCAGCGGCGACGAACAATTCCGCGTCGCGGATCACGCTTTCGCGGGCCAGTTCACCGGTACGACCGTGAACGAGGTCGCAGCGCAGCGTGCCTTTGTCGCACCGCTTAGCGAGCTGATCAGAAAAGGCGGTCAGAATGCACTTCTGCAGAAATTCATCTTCGGGTGCGGCGTGGTTGATTTTGAGTCCCTGCTGTTCAGCGATTTGCAGGAACCGTTCGTAAAGCGGCTTCACCTGCCGTGCGGCGGCGGCGTGAATTCCAAGTTCCCGGCAGGCTCCGGTGTTGTAGTTGTTTTTGTCGGCGAAGCTCCACGCCCGCATGAGCCGTTTAAAATCGGAGCAGTCGTCGTCGCCGAGCAGATCGTCGCGCTCATTGCGTACCGCTTTGCCTTTGTTGCGTTCGAGAATGCCTTTGCCCTGCGTCAGCGCGGCGATCAGACAGGCCTGCCGGACGCAGTGGTACTGGTCGGCGGCCAGCAGCATACGGGCATAGCGCGGATGCATCGGAAACTGCACCATGCGCTGGCCGGTTTTCGTCAGCCTGCCGTTGTGATCGAGCGCGCCGAGATCGGTGAGCAGGGTGAGAGTGCGCGCCAGCGAAACCGGATCGGGTTTTTCCAACCATCGGAAACCTTCCACATCGTCGATGCCGCCTGCTTTCAGCGTCAGCACCACTTCGGCCAGATCGTGCCGCAGAATTTCCGGCAGTTCCTGCGCTTTGCGGGTTGTGTGTTCCTGAAGCGTCCAGAGCCGATGACAAACACCCGGCGCGGTGCGACCTGCGCGGCCTGTTCGCTGATCAGCCGAAGCGCGGCTGATCCGTTCGACCATCAGCGTGTCGATGCCGCGGTTTGGGTCATAGCGCGCGATGCGGGCGAGGCCGCTGTCGATGACAACACGGATGCCGTCGATGGTGATGGAGGTTTCGGCGACGTTGGTGGCGACGACCACTTTGCGGACGTTGCCCGGTTCGACGGCGGCGTCCTGATCGCGCGGCGAAAGTTCGCCATGCAGCGGCAGGACGGCAAACTCCTTGGCGCAGGATTTGGAGCGGACAGCTTCGACGGTGCGGGAAATTTCGTAGGCACCGGGCATAAAAATCAGCACATCACCTTCCGCGCCGGAACGGACGGCGCTTTCAAACGCATCGGCGGCGGCTTCCCATACGGGATGATGATCGAAGTCGATTTTTTTGGAAGCGTACTGAATCTCGACCGGAAACATGCGGCCCTCGCTCTTCAGTTCGCGGCACGGCGCGAGATAGTCGCGCAGCGGCGCGGCGTCGAGCGTGGCGGACATCACGATAATTTTCAGATCGGGACGTGTCTGCTGAAGATGAAGTGCACGGGCGAGGGTGATGTCGCCGTAAAGGTGGCGCTCGTGAAATTCGTCGAAGATCACAGCGGAAACGCCGCGCAATTCAGGGTCGCTGAGAATCTGGCGGAGCAGAATCCCTTCGGTGACGTAGCGGATGCGGGTTTTGTTCGAGATGCAGTTTTCGAAACGGACCTGATAGCCGACTTCGCCGCCGGTTTCGCCGCCGCGCTCGTGGGCGACACGGCGTGCCAGCATACGCGCCGCGATACGGCGCGGCTGCAGGACGACGATATCGCCGGATAAATGTGGCGCAGACACTCTTGTCTGCGAGGATGGACAGACAGGAGTGTCTGTCCCACAAAGACCGGAATCCAAAAGCATCTGCGGCACCTGCGTCGATTTGCCGGAGCCGGTCGGCGCTTCGATGATTAGGCGGCTGTCTGTTTTCAGCGCCGCGATCAGTTCGTCGCGCAGTTCATAAATTGGCAGGCTCTTAGGATTCATTCGGAATCCATTCTGCCCGAACCCGATTAAATCGCAAGTTCAGGTATACAAATAGACTTCCAATCATTGGAACTTTTCGGTTCACTGCTCCCCCCTATGAAAAATAACAGTCGCGAAGTCGCCGCCGAAATCATCTACCGCTGGATCGAAAGTGAAAGCTTTCCGGATCGCCAGCTGGCTGAGGTGAAAGACAACCGCGCCTTTATTACCGAACTGGTTTACGGCGTCGTCCGCCGCAAGCTTGCGCTGGAATACATCGAGCAGAAATTTGTTCCGCGCCGCCCGGAAGGCTTTATTCTCGCCGCGCTCCATGTCGGCGTTTACCAGCTCTGCTTCATGGACAACGTCGAGGAATTCGCCGCGGTTCACGAAACGGTTGAGGCGGTCAAAAGCCGACGCCATAAAGACGCCATCCGTGCCGCGGGCATGATCAACGCCGTCTTGCGTAACGTGCAGGAAGAAAAGGCGGCTATTCTCAAAAATCTGGAGAAGCAGTCCGACGAAATCCGTTTTTCACATCCCGAATCGCTCATCAACCGCTGGGTCAAACAATACGGCGAGCGCGACACCCGCCAGCTTCTTGAGTGGAATAATCAGCCGTCCGAAACGATTTTGCGCGTCGAGCCAACTCGTATTGCGCCTGCCGAATTCATCAAAGCGCTGGAGGCCGCCGACATCGACGCCAAGCCGCATCCGTTTCCCAGCGCGGAAACTTTTTTGATTCTTCCGCGCGGAGTCGCCGTGCCGAAAGTGCCGGGCTACGCCAAAGGCTGGTTCACCGTGCAGGATCCGGCGACTTCCGTTTCCGTTGAACTGCTCGATCCGCGTCCGGGCGAATCGGTGCTCGACGCCTGCGCCGCGCCCGGCGGTAAAACCGCGATGATGGCCGGAATGATGGAAGGGAAGGGCGAACTGGTCGCCATGGATGTTCACGACGACCGGCTCGATACATTGCAAGACACCATCAAACGCACCGGCTGGGACTTTGTGCAGATTCTCAAAGGCGACGCCGCCAAAGGGTTTCCGCAGAAAGATAAACAGTTCGACGCCATCCTGCTCGATGTGCCGTGTCTGAATACCGGCGTATTGCGCCGCCGTGTCGATGCCCGCTGGCGCTTTACCCGCGACCGCATTGAAATGATCAAAAAGACTCAGCGGCAGATCCTGACCGCCATGTCGAAGCATCTGAAATCCGGCGGACGGATGGTCTACAGCACATGCAGCCTTGAAGTGGAAGAGAACGAAGAAATGGTCAACCGCTGGGTACGCGAGCACGCCGGCTGGCGCCTCGTCAAAGCCAAACGCCTCTTCCCGCCGAAATCCGGAACCGATGGTGCGTATGCCGCGCTGCTGGTCAGGGATTGAGCTTTCTGGAGTGCTCCGGCAAACGAAGTGCGACGGAGCTTTTCTTCATCGGCAGGAACAAAGCGGCCTCGCGCTTCCTCCTTCGCCAAGGCTACGGCGGACGAGTCGCTTGCGTCCGCACTCCATGAGACAACATTCCAGCATTCCAGTATTCCCTTCTTCCGTTTCCCCTCCTATACTCCGCCCACATGAAAGTAATGGATGCCAATTTACGCAGCGAAGTGGTCCGCTGGCAGGGAAAGCTGTTTAAGCGTTCTGTCCGCCGTCAGATGCGGTTGCGTGAAATCAAAGAGCTGATCGGAATTACGACGAATCAGGACTGCCTCGAGATCACGGCCGGCGACGGTATGATCAGTGCCAGCCTGCGCGAAGGCGGCGGACGCTGGAAAACGCTGGTGCTTTCACACGCCGCAAAGGCCTCGCTCGACTGGTTTGTCGACGATCAGGTTGAACTTCTTCAGGGCCCCGTCATCAAGGATGACGATGGAGCATTTGATCTGGTGGTGATTGTGGATGCGCTGGAACGCGTTCGCGACGACTATGCTTTCATCAAGGAGTGTCACCGCGTTTTGAAACCTGACGGGCGGCTGGTGATTACCGCCGCGCGCAAAATGGTCTGTTTAGGGGTCTGCCCGCTTCGTTCGATGCTGGGACTTTCCTGGCGCGCGAAAGGGCTCGAACGCCCCGGCTACACCAGCGGCGAATTGTTTGAAGTGCTCAAAGACGGGTTCGACGTGCCCGAAACCGATTCCTATTCAACCTGCTGTGTCGAAATGCCCGGCCTGCTGTGCGAGGGGCTTGCCAACAAGCTGGTTCACGGGCCGTACAATCTGCCCGGTGAAAACACCGGCACCGAGGAATTTTACCACTACACCAAGCTGAACGCCTTTGCCATACTGGTCTATCCGCTGATGTGGGTGCTGTCCAAGTTAGAGGAAAACCTTCTCTTCTTCCTTTCCGGTCACAATCTGATCGCCAAAACCAAGCGCCGCGTCTGGCGGGCCCGCAAGCAGCCGGTACTGCGCGACGGTCGCTCGATCGCCGAAGCCGCCATCAATACCAAGATCGGCACGGCCGCACCGTTTTAACCGTATAAGAAGTTGACAGCGGCGGGCGAACTTGGCAGGGTTTGCGCTCTTTTTGAATTTCAGTGGAGATTGAACAATGAAACGCACATGGCATCCTTCGAAAATTAAACGCGCACGCAAACACGGTTTCCGCAGCCGCATGGAAACAGCAGACGGACGTAAAATCCTTGCCAACCGCCGCCGCAAAGGCCGCAAACGTCTGACCGTTTGTGATGCGTAAGACATTCTCACCGGAGGACTTACCGGTGGACTTAAACACGCTTTCCAAAAAACAGCGCCTGATACAAGCCTCCCTCTTCGGGGAGGCTTTTGCACAGAAAAAGAACTTTGTCGGCCGCTTTATGGTGCTCTGGCTCCGCACCGGACAGGGCGCCGCTCTTCGGCTCGGCGTGGTGACCAGCAAGAAGGTCAGCAACCGCGCCGTCGACCGCAATCTGGCCCGCCGCCGCCTGCGCGAAATTTTCCGCCAGCACCGCGCGGAGCTTTCGGGCCCGTTCGATGTCGTCATTATTGCCCGCCGCAATCTGCTTTTCGCTTCCCCGGCGGAGGTGGAGCATGAATTCCTGCAACTGGCGGGAAAGGCGGGATTGCTGGCCAAATGAAGCGTTTGCTCATAGGGCTGGTTCGGATTTATCAGAAAACGGTCTCGCGCGTGATTCCGCCGAGGTGCCGCTTTTACCCCAGTTGTTCCGATTATACGATTGAAGCCATCGAGAAGCATGGCATAGTTTACGGCCTTTGGCTGAGTCTCCGGCGTATCTGCCGGTGTCATCCGTGGAATCCCGGCGGGTGCGACCCCGTTCCAGAGGTCAGGGATCGGGCGTCAGGAGTCAGGAATACAGAAACCAAAGACAGAGATCAGAAATCGACTTGAACGATTTCAACGAGCCCCGAAGGGCATTTAACGACTTGAACGAAAGAAATGTATTATGAAGAAAAACGATTTTATTATTGTGGGCATTCTGGTGGCGTTGATGTTCGCCTGGATGAGCTTCTATCCGGCCTTGGAAAAGAAATATTTCCCGCGTCCCGCGCAACCTGCGCCCCAGACCGCCCCGGTTACGGCTGAAACTCCGGCCGCTGTTGCGGCTCCGGTTGAAAAAGCGCCTGCGGTCATAGCGGCCGCCGTTGCAAAAGTTCCGGAGATTGAAAAACCCGCTGCTCCCGAACAGCGGATGACGCTGGCCAATGAAGACATTGAGCTGACGGTTTCCTCCTATGGCGGCGCTGTGGTTTCCGCTGTTCTGAAAAACTATCCCGAGACGAATGTCAAAGGGAGCAGTCCGCTCGTCCTTGATTTCACCAATGCGCCCGCTTTGCGCTATGCCGGTCTGCCGGTGCCCGCCGGAACGCTTGAAAAAACCGCCGACGGCCTGCTCTACACCGCGCCTCTTGGCGATGGACGGTTCTTCAAGCGCGCCCTCAAACTGGAAGGCGAATACCTGCTGACGGTCAAAGACTCCTTCGTCAACGGTAACGCGGCTCCGTGGACTCTGCCTGCGTTACGCCTGCCGACCGGCCCGATGGCGGAAGCCAAAGGAACGACAGCGATGGCTGGAGTCACCACCCTTGGCGTGGATACTTTTTCTGCAGCAGACAGGTTTCAACATTGGGGTCGTAACATCCAAGGGATGTTTTCTGATATACAGAAGATTAAAGGACTGGGTGACCTTCCAGAAAAGATTGATCTATGTCCCGCAGATCTAAAAGGTGTGCCTCGTGGATTTTGGGCCACATTATTCAAAACGGTCCTTTTCCAGGATTTGGAGAATAGGCCTGTCGATTGGGTGGCTGCTAAAAATAAGTTTTTCGTTCAGATTGTAACCCCCGATGCGGGATTAGCTACCCCACGACTTCTCGCTGAACGGTCAGGCCCCGCAAATAAGGCCCTAGTTAATTCGGTATCTATCGCGCTTCAATTTAATTCCGAGCAGATCGCCGGTAACGAAACCTTGACCCGCACGGCTCGCGTTTATATCGGCCCGAAAGACTATTCCTTTCTCAAAACACAAGGCATGGAACAGGTCGAAGTCATGGAATTCAAAAGCACCGGCTTCTGGAAATTCATGAACTGGATCATGTTCCCGATGCAGGCCGGACTGCTCTGGGGCCTTAATGCGTTACATGTTGTCGTGCGCAACTATGGCGTCGCCATCATGCTGCTCACCATTATCGTTCGCTGTATCTTCTGGCCGATTACCCACAAAGGCACCGAGAGCATGCGGAAAATGCAGGCGCTCCAGCCGCAGATGAAGGAAATCCGGGAAAAATTCAAAGACAACCCGCAGCGCATGCAGCAGGAAACCATGAAGTTCTACAAGGAGAACAAGGTCAATCCCATGGGCGGCTGTTTGCCGATGTTTGTTCAGATTCCGGTCTTTATCGCGCTCTTCGTCGTATTGCGCAGTGCCATTGAACTGCGGTTTTCGAAATTTCTTTGGATCAGTGACCTTTCCCAACCGGAAAATCTTTTTGCGGGCATGATTCCGATTGTCGGCTCGCTGAACATTCTGCCGCTCCTGATGTCCGCCACGATGGTCTGGCAGCAGAAGCTGACGCCTGCCGCCGGTGATCCCCAACAGCAGAAAATGATGGCGGTCATGATGCCGATCATGATGCTGTTCTTCTTCTACACCATGCCGTCGGGACTCGTTCTCTACTGGACAACCAGCAACTTGATTATGATCATCCAGATGCTCATCAAAAAGCCGAAGCCGATTCCGGTAAAATAAACCGGCAGGGCGCGCGGCAAGGGTGGCGTTAGGTGCTTAGAACACAAACGGAATGAGCCGGAACCAGAACGGTGGAATCACTGCGGGGTGGCGCAACCGTCGCTGGGTCGGTGGCAAGGGCGAGTTTCCAGTTCCCCTCCGGCAGTTCAAACGAAAGATCAACCGCTTCGTTGTTAAACAGAATGAGCAACTGAGCCGACCCTTTAATATGCATGCCAAGTGCGCGGTCGTTTTTCCAGTCGACCGCGAGGCCTTCCGGTCCGATCCATTCCACCTCGCCTCTATCGCTATAGAATTTTCCCGAACAGAGTGCTGAGTGGTTTTTCCGCAGAGCAATCAGCGTTTGCGCAAACCCGAAGAGTTCATTGTTTTTCTCAAGGAGCGACCAGTCGACCCATGAGATTTCGTTGTCCTGACAGTAGGCATTATTGTTCCCGAACTGTGTGCGGCCGAATTCGTCACCGGCGGTGAGCATAGGAACGCCGCGCGAGAGAAACAGTGTGGTGAGCAGGTTCTTCTGCTGTTTAAGGCGGCGGGCGCAGATGGCGGAATTTTCGGTCGGTCCTTCGGCACCGAAGTTGATGCTGTAGTTGTAGTTTTCGCCGTCGCGGCTCTGCTCGCCGTTGGCTTCGTTGTGTTTGCGTTCGTATGTGACAAGGTCGGCGAGAGGGAAGCCGTCGTGCGCCGTGACAAAGTTGATGCTCTTGAGCGGCGATCCGCCGTTGTGCTGATAGAGGTCGGAGCTGCCGGCCAGCCGTGTGGCGAGCACGCCGGCGGTTTCGACTCCATTCCAGAAAAGTCGCACATCGTCACGGAAGCGCCCGTTCCAGTCCGAAAAGCGTTTGCCGGGGAAGCACCCGACCTGATAGCCGCCGAGCGCGTCCCACGCTTCGGCGATCAGCTTAACCTTCTCGAGCGCAGGTTCGTCTTCAATCGCCTGGATAACCGACGGCTGTTCGAGCAGCTTGCCGCTCTCATCGCGGCACAGCACGGTGGCGAGGTCGAAGCGGAAGCCGTCCACATGCATTTCCT
>JBAXDG010000023.1:0-22679 GCA_037141075.1 Kiritimatiellales bacterium | reverse complement strand
AGCGGCGATGGTACTACAGATAAGACTGTGGGAGAGTAGCACGCTGCCGGATCTACGAAGGCCGTATCGAGCAATCGATACGGCCTTCACCTTTTTCAGGCCGTCCGGTTTTCCGGGCGGCCTTCTTTTTTTATTCGCGCCCATTCGCGGTTTCTTTTCTTTCCTCTCTGAATCTCTGTGTCCTCTGTGGTAGAAATTCTTCATGCAGGAACGTCTTTCAAAAATTATGGCGCAGCGCGGACTCTGCTCCCGCCGCGAAGCCGACCGCTACATCGAACGCGGCCTCGTCTTCGTCGACGGTGTGCGCATCAGCGAGCTCGGCACCAAAATTTCGCCCGATGCGAAGATCGAACTCTCACAGGAAGGGCTCGCGCGCCAGCAAACACAGGTCACCATCCTGCTGAACAAGCCCGTCGGCTACGTTTCCGGCCAGCCGGAAGACGGCTACAAGCCCGCCGTTGATTTGATCAGAGCCTCCAGTCGCTGGGAAAGCGATAAATCGCCCCGTAAATTCAACTCCACTCAGCTCAAAGGCCTCGAACCTGCCGGCCGGCTCGACATCGACTCCAACGGACTTCTCGTTTTAACTCAGGATGGACGCGTCGCCCGCAAAATCATTGGCGAAGAATCGGAAGTGGATAAAGAATACCTCGTCCGCGTCACCGGCAAACTTGCCGCTGACGGACTGAAATTTTTAAATCACGGGCTCAGCCTCGACGGAAAAAAACTAAAGCCCGCACAGGTCAGCTGGCAGAACGAAGACCAGCTCTGCTTTGTGCTGCACGAAGGCAAGAAGCGGCAGATCCGCCGCATGTGTGAACTCGTCGGACTCAAAGTTATTGGCCTAAAGCGTGTCCGCATCGGAAAAGTCATGCTCGGTAACCTCCCGCCCGGCCAGTGGCGCTATCTCCGCGACGACGAACAGTTCTGATTTTTCCAAACATTGGAAACCGCTCCGCTTGCGCAGAGCGGAGTTCGTAGCTAGTATGCCTCACTTTTAGGAGAGTTTATGCAGGACAATGAATATCGCCGCCAGCGCATTGAAAATATGAAGCTTCTCGAAGCCGCAGGCTATCCCGCCTGTGGTTCCGCGTTCAAGCGCACTGATACGCTGGCCGGACTGACCGCCTCGTTCGAAGAGGGCAAAACCGTCAGCGCCTGCGGACGGATCGTCGCCATGCGCAAGATGGGCAAGATGGCTTTTGCCCATCTGTCCGACGGCTCAGCCAAGTTTCAGTTGATGGTCAAAAAGGATCTGATCGGCGAAGCGATATTCGATGCCTTCAAACTGCTCGATCTCGGCGACATCATCGGCGTGACCGGCGAACTGTTCATCACTCAGACCGGCGAAAAAACCGTCCGCATAACCGAATGGAAACTCCTTTGCAAATCACTGATTCCGCTGCCGGAAAAATTCCACGGCCTGCAGGATGTTGAAGTCCGCTACCGTCAGCGCGAACTCGATCTGATCTCCAACGAAGAGGTGATGGAGCTCTTCAAAAAGCGCACGGCGGTGCTCAGCGAAATCCGCGCCTTCCTCGCGGCGCGCGGCTATTTTGAAGTCGAAACGCCGATGATTCAGCAGCTGGCGGGCGGCGCGGCGGCCACGCCGTTCAAGACGCACTACAAAGCGCTCAGCACCGATATGTTTTTCCGCATCGCGCCGGAGCTTTATCTCAAGCGGCTGATTGTCGGCGGCATGGACAAAGTGTTCGAGATGAACCGCAACTTTCGCAACGAAGGACTCGACCGGACGCACAATCCCGAATTCACCGCGCTTGAAATCTACGAAGCCTACGGCGACATGCGCTCGATGCAGGAGCTGGTGCAAAGCCTCGTCACTCATCTGGCGCAGAAAATTTTCGGCCGCATGGAAGTCGAATGGATGGGCAATAAGATCAACCTTTCCACACCTTGGAAGGAAATCGCCTACCGCGACCTGATCAAAGAACGCCTCGGAGCCGACTGGTTTGAAAAGACCTTGGCCGATGCGCTGGCCAAGGCAGCCGAGCTGGAAATTTTCATCGAACCGGGCTCGGACTTTGCCGACGTGACACATGAGATTTACGAGAAGAACATCGAAGGAACGCTGATTCAGCCGACCTTTGTCACCCGTCTGCCGGCATTCCTTGTTCCGCTGGCTAAACCGTGCGCCGACGATCCGACGCTGGTAGATGTTTTCGAACTGATTGTCGGCGGCAAGGAACTGGCCCCGGCCTACAGCGAATTGAACGACGCGCTCGAACAGCGCCGCCGTTTCGAAGAGCAGGCCGCTGGCGATCCGGCGAAGATCGACGACGATTTCCTCGACTCACTCGAAACCGGCATGCCGCCGACCGGCGGTATGGGCATCGGCATTGACCGCCTTATGATGCTCCTGACCGGCTCCGACGCCATCCGCGATGTCATTCTCTTCCCGCAGCTCAAGCCGCGTGTGCAACAGGTAAAGATTGATTTACAGAAGTAAACGAAGGACAACAAAGGAATCAGAAAACCGGGCTATAAATAGTTTTTATTCAATCCCACCTTGGTTTCCCTTCGTTTCCTTCTGTTAAAAATATCCTTCAGATTGCCGTGATATAAGGAGTGTTGAAATGGAACGCTTTTCGATTTCGATGGAAGACGATCTGGTCGCAAAATTCGACGGACATCTGGAACGGCGCGGCTATTCCAACCGCTCCGAAGCGGTGCGCGATCTGGTGCGTAAAGCGCTGATTGATGAAGAGTGGCAGGCGGGCGAAGAAGTTGTCGGCGTGATCACGCTGGTCTACGACCACCACCAGCGCCAGCTTCAGGATAAACTCACCGACATCCAGCACGACCACCACGACCGGATCATTTCATCCACGCACGTTCACATGGATCATCACAACTGCCTCGAAGTGATTATCGTCAAAGGCGAGGCGCGCGAAATCCGCGAAATGGCCGACCAGTTGAAAGCGGCCAAGGGCGTCAAATCCGGCGAACTCACCGCCGCCAGCACTGGAAGAAAGTTGTAACGTTTGAGCTCAGGCCGCGGCTCGTCAGGGACGTCGCGCCTGTAGAGAATTGTTATGTGACATTCCCACTTTTCTTGTTCTCAAAGAAGCTGATGTCGAAGTAATGCCTCTTGTCCTTTACTAGGCATAATCCGATTTTCCCTTGCTCACATTCTCGGAGTGGTATGGCCTTACGATGATTTAATTCAGCTAGCGAGCCGAAGTATACCGAATACGTTTTCACATCAAACTGTATCGCCATCCAGTGCGCCTCCGCTCCGTATTCAGCTTCCGCCAAGCTTGCCTTTGAATATGCGTTACTGCCCAGATTGTAATGGGCATTCAATGTGTGGTTTTTCTGGAACTTATTCCTAGCCTTTATGCTGACGATGTACTTCTTGTTGTCTTTCTCAGCATAAAGGTCTGCAAAGGGGTAATTCATCTTCCTGTCATTGAGATTCACAACCCTCTCAAAGTGAGAATCTACCAACGCCTTGATGCCAAATAGCTCCCCCAATTCTCCAAGAGATTTTTTCCGAAGCGCTTCCTTCTTTTCGATTTCGTTGGGCATTTTCTACCAAGGCTCATTCATGTCACATAACAGTATTATTGAGCGAACTTTAACTTCGGCTTGTGTCCCTGCGGATTTTTATAACGCAGGCAGACTAAGAGACGGAGCCGGTCTTGGCAATCGGGGAAATAAATTGGTTTCGAGGTGGATAATCTTTTCCGGCGGTGTTACGTTTTTGCCATTCGTAATCAATCGAAGGAGCTCCTTTGTGAACATGGATGTAGCCATTCTCTGCTGGACCGCCGCGACAATCGGACTTGTGCATACGCTGATCGGCCCGGATCATTATCTGCCGTTTATCGTCATGAACCGCGCCCGTAAATGGAGCGCGGCCAAGACGGCGTGGATCACCTTTTTCTGCGGCCTAGGTCATGTGCTCAGTTCCGTAGTGCTTGGTTTAATTGGTATCGCCTGCGGCGTTGCCGTTATGAAACTTCAGGCCTTCGAGTCTTTCCGCGGCAACCTCGCGGCGTGGGCGTTGATCGGTTTCGGCTTCGCCTACATGGGCTGGGGCATTCAGCGTGGCATCCGCAACCGTCCGCACACGCACCTTCACCTGAAAGATCAAGGTGCGCCGGCTCATACGCACAGCCATGACGGCGTACATTTCCATGCGCACGAACCAAAACCGAAAGCCAACATCACTCCGTGGATTCTTTTCACCATTTTCGTCCTCGGCCCGTGCGAGCCGCTGATTCCGCTACTGATGTATCCGGCTTCACAGCACAGCCTGTACGGCACGGTGCTGGTCGCGACAGTTTTCAGCGTGGTAACGATCTGCACCATGATGGCGATTGTCATGGCCGCCTCGTGGGGAATCAGCTTTGCCCGCCTCGGGAAACTGGAGCGCTGGACGCATGCCCTGGCGGGCGGCGCGATCTGCGTTTCCGGTCTAGCCATCCAGTTCCTTGGCCTTTGATTCACGCGACAATTTCGGCGCATCTGCTGCGTTGCAAAAGGTTCGCAGTAGGTTTTATACAGCGTCACCTTTTGACGCCTTGCATCTGCACCAAACTTGTCGCGTGAATCGCAAGCCGTTTTTCCAAACATTGGAAAAATTTGAATAAACCGGCAATGCCGGTTCCAATGATTGGAAACTTCCGGTACGCTGTGGCGAAATGATTCGTCCGGTTGAACATCCCGAAACGCTGCTGGCCACCGAGCGCTTTTTTGCGTCCGGCGGAGGACTGGAGCGGGCGCATATCGGCAACGAGTTTCCGTTCGAAATCCGTCCTCAGCAGCAGCAGATGGCGCGCGCCGTTGCCGAGGCCTGCGCCAATTCCTGTCACCTCGCGGTCGAGGCGGGCACCGGCGTCGGCAAGAGTTTCGCCTATCTGGTTCCGCTGATTCTGAATGCGCTGGCGCAGAACGTCCGCGCCGTAGTCGCCACCTACACGATCACACTCCAAGAACAGCTGATGGAAAAAGACATTCCGTTTCTCCAGAAGTCGCTCGGTGTGGATTTTAAGGCGCGACTGGTGAAGGGACGTTCCAACTATCTCTGTCTGCGGCGGCTGGCGCGGGCGCGGCAGATGGGCAGCGATTTGTTTGATACGTCGAAGGAAGTTGAGCTGGCGAGGGTTCGCGCCTGGGCCGACACGACGGTTGAAGGAAGCCGTCAGGATCTGGAGCCACAGCCTTCGGAGGATGTTTGGAGCGCGATTTGTGTGGAGCATGGCAACTGCCTCGGCAAAAAATGTCCTGACTTCGAACACTGTTTTGTCATGAAGGCGCGCGCCGGACTGCAGGATGCCAATCTGCTGGTGGTGAACCACCATCTCTTTTTTTCCGAGCTGGCGGTGCGCTCGACGGGCGGCGCGTTTCTGCCGGACTACGGCATGGTGGTTTTCGACGAGGCGCACCAGATGGAAAACGTCGCGGCGGAACATCTCGGCATCCGCCTGTCGCGCTATGCCATGGAACACTGGCTTCGCCGGCTGTTCACGCACGATAACCGCAAGGGGCTGTTCGCGGTGCTGCGCGACGGGAAAGGCGCGGATTTGACGAACCGCATCTGGGATGAAAGCGAACGGTTTTTTAAGGCGATGCACAAGCATTGTAAACTATCGGAGACCAACCAGACGGTACGGCTGCGCGAGCCGCCCGCCGTCGAAACCGGTCTACCGGAGCGGCTGGCGGAACTCGATGTGCATCTCGGCACGATGATTCGCGATATGGAGGACGAAAGCCTCAAGGCCGAGCTTCAGTCTGCGCGGATGAAAGGTAAGTTTTTTATCGAGATGCTGACGACGTTCCTGAAACAGAGTGCGGCGGGACATGTGTACTGGGCCGCGCTGGAAGGGCGGACGCATAAACAACCGGTGCTTTATTCCGCGCCGGTGGATGTGGCTCATCTGCTCAAGGAAATGCTGTTTGATGAAGTGCCGTCTGTGGTGATGACCAGCGCGACGCTGGCGGTCGGCGACGACTTAAGCTGGTTTCGCGGGCGGATCGGCGCGGAGCATTGCGACGAACTGCAGGTCGGCTCGCCGTTTGATTACAGCCGCCAGATGCGCGTAAAAATTCCGGCGAACATGCCGGATCCTTCAGACGAGCAGGCGTTTGAAGCGGCGGTGATTGAAATTCTGCCGCGCTACATTGCGCAGGGTCACGGACGGGCATTTGTGCTTTTTACCAACGCCGGTCTTATGCGCCGTGTGGCGGAGCGGGTGAAAGATCAGCTCGAAGAAATGGAGTTCGATCTGCTGGTGCAAGGAGCGGGACTTCCGCCGCAGGCAATGCTGAAGCGTTTCCGCGAGCACGGCTCGGCGGTGCTGTTCGGATTAGATCGCTTCTGGATGGGCGTGGATGTGCGCGGCGAGGCGCTGAGTAATGTGATTATTGTCCGCCTGCCGTTCGCCGTGCCGGATCATCCGCTGGTACAGGCGCGGCTGGAGGAGGTCAAAGCGCGCGGCGGCGATGCCTTCCGCGATTATTCACTGCCTTCGGCGGTGTTGAAGTTCCGGCAGGGGACGGGACGGCTGATCCGCACGGCCAGCGACGAAGGCACGGTGGTAATTCTCGATCCGCGCGTGACCAGTAAGTGGTACGGACGGCTTTTCCTGCGCGCGCTCCCCGAATGTCCGGTTGAAATAGAAGAATAAAAGCTTCCGTTGCCATTTTCTTCTGGCGGAGGAATCGGCGGAATGTCTATAAATGGTTCATTCATCAGTTTTTAAGCGAGGAGCGTAGTCATGGGTATTAAAACAGTCGGTCTGATTCTAGGCGGTGGAGCCGGTACGCGTCTTCAGCCTCTCACGCAGGATCGCGCCAAGCCGGCGGTTCCGATTGCCGGAAAATACCGGCTGGTGGATATTCCGATCAGCAACTGCATCAACAGCGGCATCCGCTCCATTTATCTGCTCACGCAGTTCAACAGCATGTCGCTGCACCGGCATATTCAGTCGACCTACATTTTCGACCAGTTTTCCAAGGGATATGTGCGGATGCTGGCCGCCGAGCAGACGCCGACCTCCAGCGGCTGGTTTCAGGGCACGGCCGACGCCGTTCGCCAGTCGATGAGACATTATATGGCCAGCGAGCCGGACATCGTCGTCATTCTTTCCGGCGATCAGCTCTACCGGATGGATTTCTCCGAGGTGATTCGGGAGCACATGGAGCGCGGGGCGGAGGTCACCATTTGCACTAAGCCGGTGCCTCGCCGTGAGGCATTTGATTTGGGTATCATGCATGTGGATGCAAAAAACAAAATCGTTGAGTTTGCTGAAAAGCCGGGCAACACGCCGCGTCTCGATGAATTGCGCGCGCCGATGTATAAAGACGAGCGCTATCTGGCCAGCATGGGGATTTACATTTTCAACACGAAGGTGCTGACCGATCTGCTGTGCGGCAACGAGCATCTGGACTTCGGAAAAAACATTATTCCGGCGGCCATTGAGTCACGGAAAGTTTACAGCCACATCTTTGAGGGCTACTGGAAAGACATCGGAACGGTCGGGATGTTCCATGAGGCGAATCTGGCGTTGACCGACCTGGTGCCGGAATTCACCTTTTACGACACCGCCGCGCCGATCTACACCCACATGCGCTATCTGCCGCCCTCCAAAATCAACTGCTGCGATCTCAACCGCTGCCTGCTGGCCGAGGGCTGCATCATTTCCGGGCATCGGATTCTGCATTCCGTAGTCGGGTTGCGCGCCGTGATCGGCGAGGGCACCGTGATTGAACATTCCGTGATCATGGGTGCCGATTTCTTCGAACACGAAAAGACGGCGGACAATAACGGCAATGTCCGGCTCGGTATCGGCCGCGACTGCTACATCAAGAACGCCATCGTTGACAAAAACGTGCGTATCGGTGACAGCGTTTACATTTCGCCCGACGGGAAGCAGGAAGGGGAACAAACGCCTCTCTACGTCGTTCGCGACGGCGTGATCGTTATTCCCAAGGGAACTATTATCCCGTCCGGTACGCGGCTCTAAGGCATTTTGTACTGCGGATAGCGGGCTGGATTGTCATTCGGCTTCACTCCCCTCCACCGCTTATACATCCAGAGCCAGTGCTCGGGATGGTTACGGACTTCACGCTCAATGGCGAAGAGAATCTGCTGTGTCAGCAGGCGGGTGGTTTCTTCACTCGGATTTTCCGGAGGTTGGATGGTTTCGGTGATGTAAACCCGATAACGGCCTCCTGATTTCGGCGCGCAGAAGGCGAGGAAGATTTCACTGCCGGTTTTGGCGGCCAGCGCCGCTGGCGCGGGCGTCACAGGAACAGGCAGGCCGAAATAATCCACCCAGATGCCGCCTTCATTTTCTCCGGTGTTCTGATCCACCAGAAAGGCGGTTTTCCCGCCGCTGCGCAATATGCCGAGCAGTTTGCGCAGAGCGCCTTCGCGCGGAATAATTTTCTGTCCGGTCACTTCGCGCCGTGAAATCAGAAGTCGGTTCACCTCAGGATTTTTAACCGGCATGGCGATGCTGTGGAGGGGGAATCCACGAAGCGCCATGACTTGCCCGCCCACTTCCCAGTTGCCGAAGTGCGCGGTGATGCAGATCTGATTTTTTTCACGGAAGAGCTGCTGCATGCTGTCGTCGAGTTCAACATATTGAGTCAGCCGTTTTTCCGAACGGGTTCCGAACCAGATGACGTCGAGAAATGTGCGCGTCATCGTGATATAGGCCGCCCGCAGAATGGCTTTTTTTTCCGCCGGCGTTTTTGTGTCGCCGAACGCAACGCCGAGGTTCGCAAGACCGATGAGCCTTCCCTGCCGGTCAAAGCGGAATCCGAGGGTCCCTCCGAGCCAGGCGAGACCGAGAACGGCGCGGCGCGGGAGTCGCGGGATAAGGGCCAGTCCGGCGCGGAATGCGGCGGTCTCAAACGGGCGGCGGTATTCTCTGTAGGCTTTGCTCATGTCAGCCGAAGACCACCGTGCGGTTTTTATAGACCAGCACCTTGTTCTGTAAATGAGCCCAGACGGCGCGGGACAGAACCAGTTTTTCGAGGTCGCGGCCTTTACGGATCAGACTCTCAACCGAATCCCGGTGCGAAACGCGCATCACTTCCTGCTCAATGATCGGCCCTTCGTCGAGGTCGCTGGTGACATAATGGCTGGTGGCGCCGACAATTTTTACGCCGCGCTGGTGGGCGGAGTGATAGGGCTTGGCACCGACGAATGCGGGCAGGAAGGAGTGGTGAATGTTGATGACGCGGTTGGGATAGTTCTTGCAGAAGCTGTCGGAAAGAACCTGCATGTAGCGCGCCAGCACAATCACATCAATGCTGTACTGCTTGAGCAGCTCCAACTGTTTGGCTTCCTGCGACCCCTTGTTGTCCTCCGCGACCGGAATGCAGTGGAAATCGATGCCGTGCATTCTGGCAACCGGTTCCAGATCGGTGTGGTTGCTTATAATCAGCGGGATTTCCGCATTCAGGTCGCCGGAACTCCGCCGCGCCAGCAGATCGAGCAGACAGTGCGGGAATTTTGAGACGAAAATCGCCATGCGCGGTTTGTAGTCCGAGAAGTGCAGCTCATACTTCATCTCGAAGCGCGACGCGATCAGGTTGAACTTTTCGCTGATCTGGTCGCGGGGCAGGGCGAAGCCGGACATTTCCCACTCCACGCGCATGAAAAAGACCTGTTCCTCACCGTCGGTGTGCTGTTCAAGATCGATGATATTCCCGTTGTGGCGCATCAGAAAATCGGTCACGGCGCAGACGATACCCTGCCGGTCGGGGCAGGAGATCAGCAGAATGGCAGACGCTTCGTTTTTCACAGCCGGTTCCTTCCGTAATTTGAGAACGAACTTTATAGACATTGGCCGCAAACGCCAAGTTGTCTTTCGCTCAGGATTCCTGTTCAGGCAGTTGCTTGCAGCGCACGAGAAGACAGTACAGCCAATGAGCGCAGAGATATCCAAGAACCAGTCCGGCCAACACGTCGCCCGGATAGTGCTCCGTGAGAACAATGCGGGTGGAGCCGACCAATGTTGCGATAACAAAACAAGGTGCGCGCCATTTCGGAAAGAAAATAGCGATTGCCGTCATCATGGCCATGATGCCGGCGGAATGGCCGGACGGCCAGGAGGCCGCGTTATGAAACGGACTGAATCCGTAGAGGCCGTCTCTAAAAAATTCTTTGGGGCGCCAGCGACCAACGAGGAGCTTTAATATCGTGGTAATAATGCCGGCCGCCGCCGCAGCCAGCAGGGGAAACAGGAATTGGCGGAACACCAGTTTGTTCTTAAAGATGAGCCGGGCTATGAGAGCAATGATCGCAAAAAGGTATAAAAACCAGTCTCCCGCTCCGGTGATCTGCGCGGCAAGGTGATGAATGGCGGACGGCATTTTGGTGTGGACGAATTTCGCAGCGGGCAGGTCAACGGCGAAATAGAAAATCGGGCAGACGACGGCAACCGCGGCCAGCAGGATAAAGGTGATGTTCCGGGTTCTCGTGAATAAAGTTGTCGGCATAGCCGGATTCTTCCGTAAATTACGAACGAACTTTATAGACATTGGCCGCAAACACCAATAGGTTTTTGCGCATGAAAAACAATCTGAAGACACTGTTCGGCGTGGTCGCGGCAACCCTCCTGTTGGCTGGAAGCTCCGGCGCGCAAATAGAGGCAGACGTGCAAATACAACCGGAACCCGTAAAGGAAACAAAAACCATGATTCTGATGAAAACCACCAAAGGCGATATCAAGATTGAACTCGATGCGGCGAAAGCGCCGAAAACCGTCGCCAACTTCCTCAAATATGTCGAAAGCGGACACTATACCGACACCATCTTCCACCGCGTCATCGGGAACTTCATGATTCAGGGCGGCGGGATGACGGCGAACATGGCTCAGAAAAAAGCGCCGTACACGGTTGAAAACGAAGCCAACAACGGACTCAAAAATGTCCGCGGCTCCCTTGCCATGGCCCGCACCTCTGATCCGCACAGCGGCGGCGCGCAGTTCTTTATCAACGTCGTCGACAACGGCTTCCTCGATTTCAAATCGCCGACTCAGCAGGGCTGGGGCTATTGCGTCTTCGGCAAAGTCGTCGAAGGCATGGATGTTGTTGACGCCATCCGGGCTGTTCCGACCGCTCCGGGCGACGTGCCGACAGAAACCATCACTATTACGGAAGTCTCTGTGATCAAGTGAATCCTGATCGCATAGAGCGCATCTTGAACTCCGGTTGCCGCGCGGTGCTTGTCACCACCGGCGGCGGATCAAGTGCGCCTAATGCGTTGCTCACCACACCCGGCGCGTCGCGTTTCGTTGTTGAGGTGCACTCGCCGTATTCGCCGGAAGCGCTCGAACAGTTTCTTGGCGAAAAATCGGAACACTCCGTTTCTCCGGCCACCGCGCAGAAACTGGCGGCGCAGGCTTTTGAACAGTCTGCCCAATATCGCGTGCCGGATATCGAATACCATCCCGTAGGGATTGCCTGCACCGCCGCGTTGCAAACCGACCGCGAACGGCGCGGCGATGACCGCGCTTTCATCTGCATCAAAACCGCCGGAGCGAAAAGACTCTACGCGCTTCATTTTTCGAAAACATCCCGTGCGGAGCAGGAGGAGCTTTTAAGCGACTGGCTGCTCGTGCTGATTGCGCAAGCAACCGGTGCGGAGCGCGGACTGATGATGCCCGGTTCGTTCAATCCGGTTCATCAAGGACATCTCAACCTGCTCAAGGTTGCGGAGGAGATGACCGGTCTGCGCGGCGTGTTTGAACTCTCTTGCGCGAATGTAGACAAACCGGCGCTCGAAGAAACCGACTGCCTGTGCCGAGCCGCCGCCATCAAAGATATTCCGGTCGCAATCACTCACGCACCGCGCTTTATCCGGAAAGCCGAGCTTTACCCAAGCACCACCTTCGCGGTCGGATTCGACACGGCCATTCGGTTTATCAGGGACTACACGTCCGATGACTGGGAAAAGTTCCGAACATTGGAAACCCGTTTTCTGGTCGCGGGGCGCCGGTGCGGCGGCGTTTTCCAAACACTGGAAAATCTGAATCTTCCCAAAGGATTCGCAACGCTTTTTGAAGCCATTCCGGAATCAAAATTCCGCGAAGACATTTCGTCCACCGAACTGCGAAGCTCGTGAAAAAACATCCGGCATTTCACCGCACCGAATTGTTGATCGGCGAAGAGGCGCTGAAGAAACTCGCGGCGGTCCGCGTGATTCTATTTGGTGTCGGCGGCGTCGGCAGCTGGTGCGCCGAGGCGCTGATCCGCTCCGGGGTCGGTCATTTGACAATCGTTGACAACGATGTCATCTGCGTGACCAACATTAACCGCCAGCTTCAGGCGACGGCGAAAAATGTCGGCCAGTCGAAAGTACTGGCGCTGAAAGAGCGGCTGCTCGATATCCATCCCGATGCGGAGATTGTCGCGTTGCAGAAGGTTTATAATCAGGAAACGCGGGGAGAATTTAAGCTGACGGACTACGACTACGTCATCGACGCGATCGACAGTCTGTCGCATAAGGTCGATCTGATTGCCTCCGCGATGGAAGCCGGGGTGACGCTGTTTTCCGCCATGGGCGCGGCGAGCAAACTGGACGCCACGACGATCCGCGTGGATTCGATCTGGAAGTCGCGCGGTTGCAGGCTGGCGCACTTTGTCCGTAAACGGTTGCGGCAGCGCGGCGCAACCGGCGATTGTCTTTGCGTTTACTCTGAAGAACTTTTGCCCGCGTTTGAGGCTGTCAAAGCCGCCTGCGGCTCAGCGCAATGCTTTTGCCCGAAACAGCTGGATGAAGATGGTAACGAAATTCCGTCAGATGTCTGGTGTCATCAGAAGGCGCAGATCAACGGCTCGATGGTGCATATCACCGGCGCGTTCGGATTCAATCTCGCCGGACTGGTTGTTCAGGATGTCTGCAAAAAAACGGCTACGGATTCGCCGCGTTGCGATGGCTGACGGCGGTCAGCATAAGCGACCAGAAGCACAGCACAATATTGAACAGCGGAAACTGCAGAGCCAGCGGCAGGCTGTAAACGATGGCGACCGTCGGAATCCAGACCGCCCAGATCGAGAACAGGATAGACGGCAGTTCCACGGTGAGGATGTCCCGCGAAAAACGTTCCCGGGCTGTCCGGAACGAAAAACCGCAGTGCTTCCAGTGCATCGCCAGCGTTGCGAAAGGGGCCGACCAAAACACACTGAAAACAAACTGGTCGAAGCACACCTTCTTGATCACGGTGACAACATCGGGATGATCCCCGAACATGACCGCCTGCGCTTTGTAGAGGAAGTCGACATTCAGTCCGTTGAAACCCCAGAACCCGAGCAGAAAAAGCAGATTGGAAACAGCATGTCCTCGGGGAACTTCCTTTCGGGCGGCCATAAAAAGAAACGGAATCAGTCCGCCGAAAAACGCGGTGGACAGGATCGGGAAGAAAATGCCCATCCGCTGTTTGATTACCGGGATCTTCAGCAGAAACTGATGCGTCGGCGCATGAAAATAATAGAGCAGAACCAGTGTCAGAGCGAAGCCCTGCAGAAGAAACCCCGGCCCGGCATTTTTCTTCGCGGCGTTTAGCCCTTTTTGGAAAATGATGTGCATAAGGCGCGGTTTTTACGCTTTGGCGGAACCGGTGACGATCAAAAAGCGTCATCTACAGTGTTTGATACCAAAACCGCATGATATTCGATTGATAAACGAGGCAACCGGGACGGTTGCGATACGTACCGCCGCCGTCCCGGCGGCCTTGCCATAAATACCGAATCTCATACGCATTTGGTATGATCCGATGAAACGATTTGGTTTGGCGCCACATGTTCCAGAGTTTGGAAAACTATTTGTGCTTGCGGCGTTTCTGCTGTTTCGGCCCGTGCGGGCGGTCGCCGGTCAGGGTGACTTGCTGTTTTTTCTTTTTACTGCGCGGCGGAACGCCTTTCTTTTTGCCAGCGGCAAATGCGGTCGCCTTCTTTTGTCCTTCGAGATTGAAGTCGATGAATTTGTGAGCCAGGTCGACTTTGACCAGTTCCACATCAACCACATCGCCGATCTTGAACATTCTGCGGGTGCGCTGTCCGGTGGCGCGGGTTTTCGCGCCGTTCACGTCGTAGCGGTCGTCGGTGATGGACGCGAAAGGAACCAGTCCTCGCTGGATGGTGTCGGTGAGTTCGACAATGAACCCTTTGTTGAGAATCCGGATGATGCATCCGGAGTAGGGGCCGGTTTCGCCTTTGTGGAGCAGGTTGTTGTAGTACTCAACGCGGCGCAGTTCGATGCTTTCCTTCTCGGCCTGATCGGCCTCGGTTTCGGTGCGGGTACACTGCGCGGCGATGGACTCAATGTCTTTGCTCCGGTAGGGCGAAGGCTTCTTCTCTTCCAGCGCGCCGAGCAGGCGGTGGATGACCAGGTCGGGGTAGCGCCGGATCGGCGAGGTGAAGTGAACATAATCCTCGAAGGCGAGGCCGAAGTGGCCTTTGGCTTCGGCGGAATAGCCGGCGCGCTTCAGATTGCGCAGGACGGCGAGGCTTCCCGTGTATTCCAGCGGCGTGCCTTCGATTTTTTCCATCACCCGGTTGATGTCGCTGCGCGTCATCGGCGTGGCGTTGATGCCGAGCGCCTGCAGCTCCGCGCCCATCTGCGCCCACTGATCTTCGTCCGGCTCCTCGTGGATACGGTGAATCGCGGGCCACTGCGCCTCTTTCAGCATACGCGCGACGGCGACGTTCGCCAGCAGCATGCATTCTTCGATGAACTGGTAGGCTTCTTTGGCTTCACCTTTTTTGATGGAAGAAACTTTGCCGTCTTTATCCAGCAGACACTTGATCTGCGGCGTATTGATTTCGAGCGAACCGTTGGCGGTGCGCCGTGCGCGGGCCGCGCGGGCCAGCGGACGGAGGACGTTGATCGCTTCGGCAACCTTGGACGGAATACCGTGGTCTGGATTTCCGTCGAACAGCGACTGCACCTGTTCGTAAGTCAGGCGGGCATCCGAGTGGATAATCGAGCGGCAGCTCTTCGCGTCGAGCATCTGCCCTTCGTGATCGAGCAGAATTTCGACGGTATGCGCCAGCCGGTCAACGTGCGGGTTAAGACTGCAAATCCGCGTCGTCAGTTCGGTCGGGAGCATCATCACTACGCGGTCAACCAGATAAATGCTGTTGCCGCGGTGCAGAGCTTCTTTGTCCAGCACCGAGCCGCGTTGCACAAAGTGCGCAACGTCGGCGATATGGACAGACAGCTTCCAACCCTTGGAAGCTCTCTCAATCGAGACGGCATCGTCAAAGTCGCGGGCGGTTTCCGGGTCGATCGTGAACGTAAGGCGTTTTCGCAGATCGGTCCGGTTATTGTAATCCTCGGGGCGAAGTTCGTGAGGCATTCTCGCGGCCTCGGCGAGGACTTCCTCGGAAAAGTTCTGCTGGAACCCGTGAGTGCGCAGGATGCACTGCATCTGAACATTCGGATCGTCGCGGTGGCCGAGGTCTTCAATCACCACGCCGGTGAGCGGTTTGAAAGGATCGGTCCAGTCGTCGAGGTGGATAACAACTTTATGCTCGGCAGGCGTCTGTTCGAGACCGCTTTCCCATTCGGCGATGCGGATGTCGTGAACGAGGCGCAGATTATCGGGCGTGACGGTTGCATAGTAGGGCGTGCGGCGGAGCAGGCCGACGACTTCGGTATTCTTGCGTTCGAGGATTTCGACCACACGGCCATCGCGGTTTCCAAACCTTGGAACGTTGGGTCCGCCGCGCCCACCGCCTCCACCGCGCCGATCCGATGCGGACTTCTGGAATAGCTCAACGGAAACACGGTCTTCGTGGAGCGCGCATTTCAGGTCGTCGCTGGCGATATAGATTTCTTCACTGCCGTCATCCGGTGCGAACAGGCCGAAGCCCTTTTCCATCACTCGCACACTGCCGGTGATCAGTTGCTGGGCGTTTTTACCGCCCGCCGGGGCCCAGCGGTTTTTACGCAGACAGACCACTTTGCCTTGTTTTTGGAGGTCGATCAGCGTCTGGCGCAGCTTATTGCGTTCGGTCTCGTGCAGGCGCAGAGACTTGGCGAGATCGGGCCGAGTGAGCGGCTGATACTTAGGCTTATTCAGGACGGCGAGAATGCGCTGTTCGAGCGTTTGATTTGTCATGCGGGGAGCTTACCCATTATTTTTCCTCGGGCAACCGCAATCATGCTTCCGAAGTTTGGGAAAAATGGTTTTCAGGCGCCTTTGTAGAGTTTTTCGATGTACTGTTTCGCGCTGTCGCTCCAGAGGAAGCGCGCTTCGGCGGCGGCGGTGCAGATCGATTTCCATTTTTCCGGTTCGGTGGTGCGCAGGTTCAGAGCTTCTTTTAGCGCGACGGCCATGTGGTCGACCTGTTTTTGAAGAGTTGCTCCTTCAAATCCAAATCCATTGACGCCGGGCTGAACGGTGTCGCGCAATCCGCCGGTACGGTGAACCAGGCAGGGCTGGCCTTCGCACATGGCCAGCATCTGGCCGATGCCGCAGGGTTCGAACGAACTGGGCATAAGAAAAAGATCGCCGGACGCATAGAGCGCTTGCGCCGATTTATTGGAATAGCTGTTGAGGAAAAGGAAATTACTGTTCGTCGCGGCGGCTTCGGTGAGAAACACCTCGGTGTCGCGGTCGCCGGTGCCGAGCAGGATGTAGAGTCCTTTCGGGCCGATGGCTTTCAGAATTTTTTCCAGTCCGGTCAGACCGGTGCTGCCGGTCGCTTTGAGCAGAAGCATTTTCTGGTCGACGACGCGGCTGATGCTGGTGGCGATGAACGAGGGTTTGGTGCGCGCGGCTTCCAGTTTTTCCAAGGTTTGGAAAACGGTGAAGTCAGCGAAGGAGAGGGCGGCGCGGCGCGACGCCCAGTGAGCGGCTTCCGCTTTGATCAGAGCGAGGAGTTCTTTGGTGTCACTCTTCGCGGGCCGGATGGCGGGATATTCGCATCCGTTGAGGATACCGTGCAGGCGGCCTTCCGCCATTGTGCGTTGCAAGTCGCCGTCGAGTCCTTCGCCGCCGAAGGACTGCGGCGGGTGGCTGGGCTCAAGGATTTCAATGGCATAGGAAGGCGAAACGGTGTGAACCGCATCGGCCAGCCGGATGCCGATCGCCATCGGGTTGATGCAGTCGATCCAGCGCGGGTCGCGCAGTTCGCCGGGAATTTCTTCGCCGAAATGAATGTCGGGATACCAGCTTTCGAGCGAGGAGCGGTCGCCGCTGAGCGGGCGGACGCCTTGCAGCGCGAGGTTATGGATGGTGTAAACCGTGCGGATATTTTTCAGCGCGGCGCAGGCTGGATCGTATTTGCGTAAAAGAAGCAAAAAGGCGGCGTGCCAGTCGTGCAGATGCAGGATGTCGAGCGGGCCGAAGAGGTTTTCTTTTACAGCGGCGGCGACGGCGGCGCAGAAGCAGGCGAATTTGGTGGCGTCGGTGGCGAAGGGGCGTCCGGGCGGATCGTTGCTGTAGATCTCGTGCCGCTCTTTTTCGGCGTTGTAGTGGAGCAGGGCGGGATGGTCGATGACATAGTGCGCGGAGCGTTCGGCGGCTTCGGTGCGCGGGCGAACCCGGTAAAGTACGGCCTCGTCCTGTCGTCCGGCGAAGGCGAAGCGGATGTAAGCGACGCGGGTGGATCCGGCGAGTTCGTGCAAGAAACCGTAAGAGGGGGTCACGATGGAGGTTTGGCACCCCTGATCGGCCAGCGCGGCGGGAATGTCGCGAATGACATCACCGATTCCGCCAACTTTACAGCGCGCAATGCCGTCGTTTTCGGCGGCGACCATTAAAATATTCAGTGAATCACTCATGGAACGCAACGATATCAAAGGGTTTTGCCGACAGAAAGAAGCTTTTTTTGTTTTGAAAAACAGGTAACTAACTTTTGTTTGGTGAAATATAACAAAAAATCATCCTGTTTTTTGCATTAGATTTAAAATACACCAAAAATCATCATTCATTTTGTCATAAAATTGAAACAATTCACTTGATAAACCAAAAATAGATGGTAATTTCCGTGAAGATTTTTAACCGGATTGTGTTTTAAGGAGAAAACGATGGAAAAAACAGTTATGGATGGCGGGCAGGCGCTGATTAAGTGTCTGGAGGCGGAAGGCGTCGAATATATCTTCGGATATTCCGGCGGTTCGGTTATTCCGATTTTCGATGCGATGATCACCGCTCCCAGCAACATTAAGTTTGTTCTGGTTCGTCACGAGCAGGGCGCCGCCCACATGGCCGACGGTTATGCCCGCGCCACCGGCAAGCCCGCCGTTACGCTCGTCACCAGCGGACCCGGCGCCACCAATGTCATCACCGGCATCATGACCGCGCACATGGATTCCGTTCCGATGGTTGTCCTGACCGGTCAGTCCGTTTCGTGGATGATCGGCAAGGACGCCTTTCAGGAAGCGGATATCTTCGGCATCACCATGCCGGTTGTTAAGCACAGTTATCTGCTCAAATCCACCAACGATATTCCGCGCACCGTCCGCGAAGCCTTTCATATCGCCACCACCGGCCGCCCCGGCCCGGTTCTGATTGATATTCCCAAGGACATGAGCGCCGGTTCGTTCACAGGTGATCTGCACGCCGAAATGGATATCCCCGGCTACAAGACTCATTCCGGAGAGATTGATCTCGCTAAGGTCAAAGAAATTGCCGAAGCCATCAGTAAATCGCAGCGGCCCGTTATTCTGGCCGGACACGGCGTGCTGATTTCCGGCGGGCATAAAGAGTTGCGCGCGCTGGCCGAAAAACTGAACGCACCTGTCACCACCACACTGCTGGGCAAGGGCGCTTTTCCGGAAACGCATAAACTGTCGCTCGGCTGGCTCGGTATGCACGGCACGGCTTACGCCAACAAAGCCATGTGCGAGTGCGACCTGCTGCTGAATATCGGTTCGCGCTTCGATGACCGCATCATCGGCGATCCGAAATTTTTCTGCAAAGAAGCCACGGTCATCCATGTGGACATTGACCCGGCGGAAATCGGCAAAATGATTCGCCCGCAGATCCACTGCATAGCTGATGCGAAACTCTTCATCGAAGAACTTAGCAAGCATGTCGGCAAGCTCAACACCGGCGAGTGGCTCAAAACCCTCGACGGCTGGAAGCAGAAATACCCGCTCAAATTCAAGCGGCAGGGCAATCTCAAGATGCAGCACGTCATCGACGAGTTCTACAAACTCTCCAACGGCAAAGCCGTTGTCGTCACCGACGTCGGCCAGCACCAGATGTGGGCGGCGCAGTTTTATAAAACCGACGCGCCGAACAACTTCCTCAGCTCCGGCGGCGCGGGCACCATGGGCTTCGGCGTTCCGGCCGCCATCGGCGCGCAGTTTGGACGTCCGAAAGATACCGTCATCTCGTTCTGCGGTGACGGCGGCTTCCAGATGACCGAATTCGAATTGGCCACCGCCGCGCTTCATAAACTGCCGATCAAGTTTGTTGTTCTCAACAACCATTACCTCGGCATGGTTCGTCAGTGGCAGGAACTCTTCTACGACGACCGCACCTGCGGTGTGGACCTCGAAGGCAACCCCGACTTCGTCAAACTGGCCGACGCCTACGGCATCAAAGGCTTCAACCTGCGCCGCCCCGGCGATGTCAAACGCATCGTCAAAGCCGCGCTGGCCTACAACAAAGGTCCGTGCCTCATCAACTGCGAGGTCGAGAAAACCGACAACGTGTTCCCGATGATTCCCGCCGGCAAGCGCATCGAAGCCATGATCATCGAAGCGCCGAAGGCCGGCAGTAAGAAACTCGAAAAACCGACCGGATCGACTTGATCAGGAGCTGGGAGCAGGGGGCTGGGAGCAAAAGTCAGAAAAAATTTGTCAGGAGAAAATCATGATTAACGCAAAACCGATTCATACTTTGAGTGTTTACGTCACCAACAAGCCCGGCGTTCTGGCCCGCATCGCGCAGACCTTCTCGCGGCGCGGCTATAACATCGAGTCGCTCGTTGTTTCGCCGGCCATTGACGGCCAATTTTCGCGCATGACCATCGGTGTCAGCGGCGAAGCCGACGGCCTCGACCAGATCATCCGGCAGGTCAGCAAGCTGATCGACGTACTGCGCTGTGTCGACCACACCTATGACGACGCCGTTGTCAAAGAAATGGGCCTTATCAAAGTCGCCGTCAGCGCCGAAGAGCGCGGCGAAGCGCTGCAGATCGCCGAACACTTTGGATGCAAAACCGTGGACCTCACCGACACGTCCATGATCCTGCAGGCTGTTGGTGATCCGGCGAAAATTGACGCGCTCGTTGAGATGATTGAAAAATTCAAAATCATCGAACTCGTCCGCACCGGCAAAGTCCTGCTGGCTCGCGGCGCCGAAACAACGTAAGCAGAGTTTCTACAGAAGGAAACGAAGGTTAACGAAGGCTGTTCAACCCCTTGGTTTTCCCTTTGTTACCTTCTGTTGAAAATATTTGTTCGGTGTGATGGTGTTTCGAATTTATGAAGACTCTTTTGCTAACGCCGCCGCTGTTGCAGCCGAACACGCCGTACGCGGCGACGCCGATTTTAACGGCGTGGCTCCGCTCGCAAGGGCAGGAGGCCGTGCAGGCCGATTTGTCGCTCGAACTTCTGCTGAAACTTTTCTCGGATGACGGTCTCGCTCAGCTTTTCCGGGCATTGGAAAAAAATCCCGAAGCCGCCGGATTTCTGGCTCTCGAAGAAGAATACCGCGCCGTTATCGGCGAGGTGATGGAATTTCTGCAGGACCGCAAGCCGTCCGCCGCGAAACGGCTGGCGAAGCGCGGCACATTTCCCGAAGGACCGCACTTGCTACGGGCTTATGAGCAGGATGAACAGTTCGGCTGGGATTTCCGGGGATTGGAACGCCATGACCGCGCCCGCTATCTGTGCAGTCTTTACCTCGACGATATCGCCGAAGCCGCCGCTCTGCTCGATCCGCACTTCGGCTTTTCGCGCTACGCCGAGCGGCTAGCCGCCTTACTTTCAAGGTTTGGAGCAATCAAAGAGCATTTGGATCGGCCGGGCTCGTTGCTTTTCCAATGGTTGGAAACGCTGACCGATGAGCAGATTGAAAAACACAATCCGCAGCTGGTTGCCATCACGGTCCCGTTTCCCGGCTGTCTGTTCGGTGCATTGGCCATTGCCCGGCGCATTCGTCACACTTGCGCAAGTGTGAAAATCGTGCTCGGCGGAGGTTATGTGAACACCGAGCTGCGCGAGCTGACCGATCCGGCCATCTTCGACTACGTCGATTTCATCACGCTCGACAGTGGCATGCTTCCGCTGTTGCGGATCGCCGAAGGTTCGGAACCAAAGAAGTATGTGCGTACGTTTGTGCGTGAGAATGGAGCTGTTCGTTTTTACGACAGCGGCGAAGCGCCGGTCGCGCACGACACACTTCCGCCGCCGGTTTATGACGGCCTGCCGCTTGATCGCTACTTCGGTCTGTTTGAAGTGCTTAATCCCGTCACAAGGCTTTGGTCGGACGGACGCTGGAACAAGCTGGTGCTGGCGCACGGCTGCTGCTGGAAACGCTGTGCTTTCTGCGACACGACCATCGATTATATCTGCCGCTACGATCCGGCGCGTCCGTCCACCGTCTGCGACTGGATGGAATCGGTCATCGCCGCGACCGGCTTTAACGGATTCCATTTTGTCGACGAAGCGCTTCCGCCTGAACTGCTCGACGGTTTGTGCGATGAAATCTTGATGCGCGGACTGAAGGTCGAATGGTGGGGCAATATCCGTTTTGAAAAACGGCTCAATATGCCGCTGATCGAAAAAATGGCGGCCGCCGGATGTATCGCCGTCACCGGCGGACTCGAAACCTGCTGTGACCGTACGCTCAAGCTGATGAATAAAGGCATCACCGTTGCCGGTGCGGAAAAAGTGCTGGCCGACTTTTCCGACGCGGGCATCATGACGCACGCCTACCTGATGTACGGCTTTCCGACGCAGACGCTGGATGAAACCTTCCAAGGTTTGGAAACGGCTCGCCGTCTGATGGAAGAGGGCGTTTTACATTCGGCCTACTGGCACCGCTTCGCGCTGACGGCGCACAGCGAAATCGCCCGCGATCCGGAACGGTTTGGAATCAAGCTTCTGCCGGAAACTCTTGGCGGATTCGCCCGCAACGAAATTCCGTTCGACGGACAGTTTGATTATGACCTCGCCGCTGTTGGCGAAGCGCTCCGCACCGCCACGTATAATTATCAGCACGGCACCGGCTTCGATGTTCCGATTATGGATTGGCTGGGGTGAGGGAGAGTTTTTCCGAGGTTTGGAAATTACTAGATTACGGGACTGACCCCTTTCCTTTCCAATGGTTGGGAGAAATAACATCCAAGACGCCAAGCGGGTTTCAGAGTTTGGAAAGCGGAATGGTGAATAGTAGGGCAGACACCAAACCTAAGGAGCTTTTTGCTCTTTCATCATAAAAAAAGTTGATCCTTATGGTTGATCCCGAGAGCCGATCCGATCAATTGATCGGGCATGACAAAAAAGGTTAAATACCGCACGGGCAAATCTATCCCCCCCCCCCCCCCCCCCCAAAAAAAAAAAAAAGAGACACCCCGGGGGGGGAAAAAAAAAAACCGCGGAGGCCGCTATATTTTTTTATAAGGAAAAGGTGCCTATTTTTTTCCCCCCCCAAAAAAATCCCCCCCTCCCCCTTTTTTGTACTTCCCCCCCCCCCCCTGTGGCGCTGTGTTTTTAGGGGGGATCTTTTGTT